>JACPNS010000013.1 GCA_016185345.1 Solirubrobacterales bacterium
CCTTCGATGTTCGGGTTACCGAGCTTGCCCTTGGTCTGGCCCTCGAACTGCGGCTCGCCGAGCTTGACCGAGACGATCGCGGTGATGCCTTCGCGGATGTCCTCGCCCTCGAGGTTCTTGTCCTTCTCCTTGAGCAGGCCCTTGTCGCGGGCGTACGCGTTCATGGTGCGCGTCAGAGCGCTGCGGAAACCAGAGAGGTGGGTACCGCCGTCGTGCGTATTGATGTTGTTGGCGAAACTGAGCAGCGTCTCTTGGTAGCTGTCGTTCCACTGCAGCGCCACTTCGAGCTCTTCGCCCTCGGTCTGCTCGGTGAAGTAGACGATCTTCTTGTGGATCGGGTCTTTCGTGCCGGTCGAGTGGAGGTACTCGACGAAGTCGCGGATGCCGTTGTCGTACTGGAAGACATCTTGGCGACCCTCGCCGCGCTCGTCGGTCAGTGTGATCCGGAGGCCCTTGGTGAGGAACGCCATCTCACGCATGCGGGTCTGAAGTGTGGTGTAGTCGAATTCAAGTGTCTCGAAGACTTCGTCGTCGGGCATGAAGGTGACGGTCGTGCCGGTGTCGTCAGCGTCGCCCACCCGCTTGAGGTCGAACCGCGGGACGCCGCGGTCGTAGGACTGCTTGTGGATGCCGCCCTCGGTGTGGATCTCAAGGTCAACCCATTCGGAGAGCGCGTTGACCACCGAGATGCCGACGCCGTGCAGACCGCCGGAAACTTTGTAGCCGCCGCCGTCGCCGAACTTTCCTCCGGCGTGCAGAACGGTCAGAACGGTTTCTGCAGCAGGGCGACCGGTCTGCTTCTGGATGCCGACCGGGATACCACGGCCTTCGTCTCGGACCGTGACGGAGTTGTCCGGGTGGATCGTGATGTCGATCGACTTTCCGTGGCCGGCGAGCGCCTCGTCGACGGAGTTGTCCATGACCTCGTAGACGAGGTGGTGCAGACCGCGCGGACCGGTTGACCCGATGTACATACCCGGGCGCTTACGGACGGCCTCGAGTCCTTCAAGGACGGTGATGTCCTCGGCGCCGTAGTCGGCGCTGACCTTGTTGTCCCTGAGCTCGACTTCGTCAGCAGGAACGGTCTCTTCGACCGTCTCTTCCACGCCGTTGTCCAACTCAGCGTTATTCGTGTCGGCTTCCGCCATCAAATCTCCTTCGCATGTCCCGGGCTGAGGCACTTCATCAGCCATGCGAGGCCTTCGTCAAATCCATAAGAAACGCCGGTGTTTTTGACACCGGCGAGGAAGGTGCTCGTGGGACCTTTTTCAGTCTCCTGAGCTTAGCATTCGGAGCGGCGGAAATTGGCGATCCGGCCACCCGCAAACCCGCATGGTTATGGGGTTTCTTACGATTATGTGAACTTACTTACCGGATCACGAATTTAAGCTCGGTCGGTGCGCCGTCCGGTAACACTTTTGCGAGCTTTTTGAGTAGTTCAGGCTTCATCATTTCGAGCTCATGCGCGACCATTGAATCGGTGCACGCAAAGGTAACTGTGCCAGCCCTTTCCGAGACCGGAACGGCCCATTTCGCGACGGTCGGACCGACTGCCTCGGGCCAGGCCGTCTGCACGCGGGCGATGCCGGTCGCGGGCTGCATGCCGGCGGTGATTTCGGCGAGCGCATCAGACAGCGGAGAGAGGTCGCGGCGGCGGTTCATCGCTCGAGAGCCAATCAGGTCGCCGGCGCGACTTGACCGTCGCCGACGGCAAGCACCACGTCGATCGGCGCCTCGCTGGGAATGTGCTCGATCTCGGTCGTCGTGATAAGCACCTGTCCGATCCCGGCGACGCGTTCGACGAGCAGCCGCCTGCGCGTGGCATCGAGTTCGCTCATGACGTCGTCGAGCAGAATCAGTGGACCGCGATCCGTGATCTCTGCGATCGCCTCGCACTCCGCGAGCAGCAGCGCGAGCAGCGATATCCGCTGCTGACCCTGAGAGCCGTAAGTGCGCACCTCGCGTCTCTCGTGCTTGATCACGAGCTCGTCGCGGTGCGGGCCGAAGGTCGTGTGACCGCGTTGTCGATCGGAGTCGCGTCGTTCGGCCAGCGCCGCGACGTAGGCCTCCTCGTCCTCGGGATCCACGTCGGCGATGGTGCGGTACCGGATTGTCGGCGCCGGCTCCAGGCCGAGCTCTTCACCGATCACCCCAAAGCGCTGCTCGATCGCAGCGATGCCTTCGTGGCGGTCCGCGATCAGCGCGCGACCGTGGCGGGCCAGCTCGCGATCCCAGACGTCTAGCTCGGCCCCGCCGCTTCCTCGTGCGAGGAGCGCGTTGCGTTGCGCGAGTGCCTCGGCGTACGAACGCCGGTTGGCGCGCCTGGCAGGCCAGAGCGCCCCGATCAGTTGGTCGAGATGTCCGCGGCGCACGCCCGGCGCTCCCTTGATCAGTTCAAGGCGGTCGGGCATGAAGACTGCAGTGGGAGGTCGCCAGTCGAAGGGCTCCAGGGAGTCCACCTTGGCGCCGTCTGTGAAGTAGGTCTTGCCTTCCTTGCGATCCAGGGCAACCGCGATCATATGATCGTCGGCTTCCTCTGATCCCTCAACCTCTACTCGAGCGACGGGTTGATCGAAGCGCACGGCCTGTGCATCGATCCGTGTGCGACATGATCGACCGACGCAGCCGAAGAAGAGCGCTTCAAGGAGATTGGTCTTGCCCGCGCCGTTGTCGCCTGTCACGACCGTGACGCGTTCGCCCAGCTCAACCTGGGTGCGCTCGTAGCTGCGGAAGTTCCTTGCGTTTAGCGACTGAACAATCACGCCGCAAAAGAGTTCTTTCTGAGGCTCAGGTGTTCAGGCGGATCGGCATGACGAGGTACATGAATTCCTCGTCCTCACCAGCCACGATCAGGCCTGGCCGGAACGCGCTGATCAGCTTGAACTTGGCACGTTCTGTGTGTGCGCTGTCGAGGCCGTCGCGCAGGAAGTCGGGGTTGAATCCGATCTCCAGGGGGTCTCCGGAGAAGTCAGGAGCCGGCAGCGATTCGCGGCCCTCACCGATGTCAGTCGTCTGAGCCGAAACCTCAAGTTCACCATCAGACAGTGCAACCTTCAGCGGAGTGTTGCGCTGAGCCAAGAGGCTCACGCGCTTCACGGCATCGTGCAGCTCGGAGACGTCGATGTCGAGAACGTGTTCGTAGCTGTCGGGCAAGAGTTGCTCGAAGTCTGGGAACTGACCGTCGATCAAACGCGAGACCAGCAGCGCCTCGCCGGCAGAGAACGCGATCTGGCGCTCGGCCAGGGTGATCTCGATCGTGTCGTGACCGTCGGCGATGCGTGTTGCTTCCTGCAGCGCACGCGCCGGCACGTTGGCTTCGATCTTCTGGGTCACCGGCGGATCGATCTTCGTTGTGCGGACCGCCAGGCGATACGAGTCAGTCGCAACAGAACGAAGCTTGTCATCTTCAATCGAAAGAAGGATTCCGGTCAAGTGCGGACGCGTTTCGTCGCGTGACGCCGAACGAGCGACCTGCTCGATCGTCTCTGAGAACTCGCTCACCGGGAGGGTCACAGTCGCGCCCTCGATCGGCTGAACGTCAGGGAAGTCGTCCGCGGCGAGTAGACGCAGCTTGAATGATGCGCTTCCGTAGTCGAGCGCGAGGAGACCGCCGTTATCGACAACAAGTGAGACCTCGCCGCTGGGAAGTTGGCGCGCAACATCGGCGAGAAGTCTGCCCGGAACGACGATCACGCCGCCCGATTCGACCTCGGCCGGAATCTTCGAACGAATCGAGATGTCGCCGTCAGTTGCGGTGAGGGTGAGCGAACCGGTCTCGGCCTGGAGCTGGATGCCAGAGAGTGCTGGAATGATCGAGCGCGTTGAAACCGCGCGACCAACAGCGCTCAGCGCCTCGACGAAGATCGCTCGATCAACGTTCAGTCGCAACCCAGATGAACCTTCATGATTCAAGTTGTTTGATTCTTGTTGGTGTTGGTATGTGGAAGATGTGGACAAGTGGGAAAACCCGCTTCAGCTCTGCGATTGAACAGACTAATTCACGCAGTCTCATCCGCGGGCCGCTGGGCTCCGTGGATAACTGCCTTGAGACTATCCACAGCAGAAGCGGCAGCGGGATCGTTTCGGTGTGAGGCGCGGACCTTGTCGCGAGCGTGCACGACGGTCGAGTGGTCGCGCCCGAATGCGGCGGCGATCACAGGCAGTGTCTGACCACTGTGTTCGCAGGCCAGGTACATCGCGATCTGACGTGGTCCAGCAAAGCGCCTACTGCGGTCCTTGCCCAGGAGCTCCTCGATCGACAACTCGAAGTGATCTGCGACGGCGCTCTGAATATCGGGGATCGGGACTTCAGGTGTGTGGTGCTCGGTCTTTACTCCTCCAGTGTGTGGGTGCAGGGAGTCGAGCAGTTCGTCAACAAGTTCGGTCGTTACCGGCTCGCCACGCATTGAAGCGAAGGCGCTGACGCGGATCAAAGCGCCCTCAAGTGAGCGGACGTTCGCCGGAACCCGCTCGGCGATGCGCTCGAGCGCGAGGTTGTCGTCGAGTGGGATGTTGTCCACGCGTACGCGCTTGCGCAGGATTGCGCTGCGCAGCCGGTCGTCGGGCTTCTCCACCTCAACGACCAATCCAGACTCGAAGCGTTCACGGAGCCTGTCGGCGAGCTGATCGAGCTGCCGCGGAGTGCGGTCGCAACTGATCACGAGCTGGCGGCCGGCCTCGTGCAGGTGGTTGAAGGTGTGGAAGAACTCTTCCTCGGTCTTGACCTTGTTCTGCAGGAATTGCACGTCGTCGATCAGCAGGACATCGCTGCGGCGGAGGTCTTCCTTGAAGTCCTGGATCGTGTTGTCGCGCAGGACGCTGCGAAAGATCGCGGCGAAGTTCTCGGCGGTCAGGTAGCGGACTTGGATCTCCGGCGCCTGTTCGTTCAGGTAGTTGCCGATCGCATGTAAGAGATGCGTCTTACCGACCCCGGGCGCCCCGTATACAAACAGTGGGTTGAAGGCCTGCGCTGGTTGCTCCGCGACCGCAAGCGCAGCGGCGTGACCGATGTGGTTCGATCCGCCGATAACGAACTGGTCAAAGCTGTAACGGGGGTTAAGTGGAGAGGTGTGCCACTCCTTGGAGCTCGTTGGCTCAACCGAAAAAGACGCATTTGCAGGAACTTCTGACTCTGCGACCAGGACGACGCGCATCTCAGCGCCCGCAGCCTTTGCAGCGCACCGATTCAACACGCGGCCGTAACGGAGCTCGACCCAGCCACGCGCTCGGTCGGTTCCAGTCAAGTAGAGCGTGCCGCGATCGAGCGCAGCGGGAGTCAACTGGCTCAGCCAAATGTCCGCGACGTCATCAGAGACATCGCGGCGAAAAACGGCATCTGTTTTTGACCAGAGCTGGTCGATCTGCATTGCAGACTCCGGGCCGAAGGTTCCGGCGTATAGAGATATTCAAGAGAGGCGAGGCCTGAAATATGGCGTCTTCAGGCTCCGTGTTTCGGACTATAACCAAGGTCCCGTGGTCACCGACCGACCGCCTGGGCGGAAGGTCGCAAACTCGCACAAAAACGTTTTACTTGTCCGCCGATGGATGTTGTACGCGGCAGTCTCTACAATCCCGGCTTCACTTTCGATTGGAACTTTGATGAAGCGCACTTACCAGCCAAAGAAACGCAAGCGCGCCCGTACACACGGGTTTCGCGCACGCATGAGCAGCGCGGCAGGCCGTAACGTCCTCAAGCGCCGTCGCGCCAAGGGCCGCAAGCGGCTCACGCCGTAGCGATGTCCGCTGCGTTGGCCAGCCCGACACGCGGGAAGGGCCGGCGCCTTTCTCGCAGCACAGAATTTCAGCGCGTCTACCGCCAGGGGCGGTCGAAGGCCAACCGCTACCTCGTGCTCTATTCATTCGCGCGCGGCGACGCCGCCGACGAGGACTCGCGCTTTGGTGTGTCGGTCGGTCGCAAGATTGGCAATGCCGTCGTCCGCAACCGTGTCAAGCGTACGATTCGCGAAGCCCTCGATCAACTGGAGCCGAAGCTGGCCGACGGCCTAGACTACGTCGTGCTCGCGCGTCCGGAGATCGTCGAACTGCTTGAACGAGACGGAATGCACGGAGTCAGAGATTCGCTCGACGAGCTGATCACTGCCGGCAAGTAGCCACCCACCCTTTCCTCTTTCCAGTGACTTCGACCAGTTTCAGCCAGACTTTCGGCACGCGCCTACGCAAGGCGGCCCTGCTGCCTTTTCTACTTCCGGTACTCGCCTACCGAAAGCTGGTTTCGCCCTTTCTGGCGCCGCGTTGCAGGTACTACCCGAGTTGCTCAACGTACGCAGTGGACGCGCTGAAGGCCTACGGCCCGATTCGGGGCTCGATACTTGCTGTCTGGAGGCTCGTCCGCTGCAACCCTTTCAGCGACGGAGGGTTTGACTACGTCTCAGACCAGAAGGTCTTCAAGTCGCACGCGCATTCTTGTGATGATCAGCACAAGCGTCACGGAGCCTCCGTATGAATTTCGCGATTCCTACGGCGAACATCATCCAGGACCTGGTCTCCCCGATCAGCAACCTCCTCGATGGGGCGTTGCGCACTTTCTTTGACTGGGGAATCCCGTGGGGCTGGGGAATCATTCTGCTCACGGTCATCGTCCGGCTTTTGCTCCTCCCACTGACCTACAAACAGGTCACGAGCATGCTGCACATGCAGCAATATCAGCCGCAGATCAAGGAACTCAACGAGAAGTACAAGGACGATCCGAAGCGCAAACAGGAAGAGCTGATGAAGTTCTTCAAGACGCACGGAATCAACCCGCTCGCCTCCTGTTTCCCACTGCTGCTGCAGATGCCGTTCTTCATCGCGATGTTCTATGCGTTGCGCGAGCCATCACTGCAGGTCGACATGAACGCGACGGATTCGAGCTTCTTTTTCATCTCAAGTCTGACCAAGGGCCCGTCCGGCGCCGAACTGGTGATCCTCCTGGTGCTCTACGTCGGATCGCAGTTGGGTTCGACGCTAGTTTCTCTTTCGTCGGCCACCGACCAGATGCAGCGCCGTCTGATGCTCGCGCTGCCGTTCATCTTCGTGCCGTTCGTGATCAATTTTCCGGCCGGCCTTATTTTGTATTGGATCACGACGAACTTCTGGACCTTGGGCCAGTCGTTTGTTGTGAAGTGGATGCGAATTCGCCAGGGCGATCCCGTTCTCGTCGGGTCGGCTGACGACGGCGACGCTGCGGTGGTAACTTCCGGCGGCGCGGCGGTTGTCGAGAAGAAGCCGACAAAGGCGCCGCCACCACCGCCTAAGACCAAGAAGAAACGTTCCGGCCGTAGGCGATAACGGAGAGAACTTTATGACAGACACAGAAGCAACTCAAACTCCCGGCGAAGAGACCCGACAGGCTGAAGTGGCGACGAGTATCGTCCGCGACATCCTCGCCGGCGCGGGTCTTGAAGCCTCGGTCTCGTACTCGCAAGAGGAAGAGGACATCAGCATCGACGTGACCGGCGATGACCTTGGATTCGCGATCGGTCGTCGCGCCCAGACCCTGGATGCGATCCAGCTGATCGCATACCTGGTCAGCGCCAAGGCGGTGGATCCAGATGACCGCCGCCGCGTTTCGGTGGACATCGACGAGTACCGCGCTGCGCGCGAGGAAGAGCTCTTTGACCTGGCTGACCGCGCTGTTCGCGATGCGCTTTCAACCAGCCAGGCTGTCGAACTCAAGCCGATGACGTCGAACGAACGTCGCAGCGTCCACCACTACTTGCTCGACAACGGCGAGGTGGACACTCACAGCGTTGGTGAAGATCCCGACCGACGGATTGTCGTCACCCCCTCTGGCGCGTAGCCGTTTAACTGCGCCGAGCGTTTCACGTTTTACGCTCCCGGCCATGGAGCAGACGAAACTGGACCAAATCGCTGAATGGAGCGTTGGCCTGGAGATCTCTGGGACTGCGGTCAGATCTGCGAAAGCGGCGCGCGATATCCACGTGGCCGACAGCCTCGCCGGGATTGAAGTGCCGTCGATCCAGGAAGCCAAAAGCATCGTCGATATCGGCTCGGGCGCTGGGTTTCCCGGACTGGTGCTGGCGGTAGCGCTCCCGGACACGCAGATCACACTCGTCGACAGCGTCCGGAAGAAGATGGAAGCAGCAGCGCGGTTCGCAAAAGAGCTCGAATTGGAGAATCTCGAGTGCGTCTGGGGGAGAGCTGAAGAAGTCGCCGCAATCGGGAGCCCGCACCGAGAGGCCTACGACGTCGTCACCGCGCGCGCACTTGCCAAACTTGGCGTGTTGCTCGAATACTCGGCTCCGCTTTTGCGCGAAAACGGCCATCTCGTTGCGTGGAAGGGCTCGCCACAGTCGAGCGAACTCGTTGCCGCGGACGCCGCAGGCGAAATTCTCGGATTTTCGCCGGGAGAATTGCGTTCAACGCAGCCCTTCGAGCGCTCGCGCGCGCGCCATTTCTACGTTGCGAAAAAATCACATCCGACGGACCGGCGATTTCCCCGCCGCGCGGGTGTTGCGCTCAAACGACCGCTCGCGTAGTCGCAAAATCCGTGAAATACCGCTTCTAAACGGCCGAAGAGGTCCGTATTCGAGCGTAGGCTTGTGCGCGATGGAAGCAAACGACATTCTCGGCCAGACGACCATCTACGCGATCGCCAATCAAAAAGGCGGCGTTGGGAAGACCACGACGACGGTAAATCTCGCCGCTTGCGTCGCTGAAGCTGGATACAAGACGCTCCTGATCGATATCGACCCGCAGGCAAACGCCACCGTCGGCCTCGGTCGATCCAAAGCCGAAGAACAGACGATTTACGAGGTCCTCGTCGGTCAGGCAACGGTCAGCCAGGCAACGATCGGCACAGACATCGAGAATCTCTCGATCGTTCCATCGACGCCCGACCTCGCCGGGGCGAACGTCGAACTGCCGCGCGTCGCGGGCTCAGAGTTCATCCTTCGTGAGGCACTCGAGCCGATGCGCGGCGAGTACCGCTTCATCTTCTTCGACTGTCCGCCTTCGCTCGGACCATTGACGATCAATGCACTGGCCGCGGCCGACCGAGTGATTGTCCCGGTTCAGACCGAGTACTACGCGCTTGAAGGACTCGCGGATCTGCTCGACACGGTCGGCCTGATCCAAAAGGAACTCAACCCCAAGCTCACGATCGGCGGCCTGGTGATGACAATGCACGACGGGCGCACGCGCCTGGCCGCTGACGTCGAGGACGAACTGCGCAAGCATTTCCCCGGATTGCTCTTCAACTCCGTGATTCCACGCAACGTCCGCGTTGCCGAAGCCCCTAGCTTCGGAAAACCGGTCACACATCACGACCCACACAGCGCTGGAGCCGGCGCATACTTCGAACTCGCGAAAGAGGTGGCCCTCCGTGGCTGAAGCACGAACAGATCCCGAGCCTGCAAACCCTGAACCAACCCGCGCCAGTCGCCGGGGAATGGGCCGCGGCCTGTCGGCGATCCTGCCGACGACCCACACCGACCTCACCCACGACGAACTTCGTCAGCTACCGACCACGGCGATCGACGTCAACCCGAATCAGCCGCGCAAGCGCTTCGACGACGACCAGCTGAAGGCCCTCTCCGATTCGATCGCTGCCAACGGCGTGATCCAGCCGCTGCTGGTCAAGCCGCTAGCGGCCGGTCGCTACGAACTGGTCGCCGGCGAACGGCGCATGCGCGCAGCCGCGCTCGCGGGCGTCGAGACGGTTCCCGCTTACGTCCGCGCCGACCTGACGGCGAACACGCTTGAGCTCGCCCTGGTCGAGAACATGGCGCGCGTCGACCTGAACCCAGTCGATGCCGCCCGCGCCTGCGCTGCGCTGGTGGATGAGCTCGGTCTGACAAAAGAAGAGGTCGCCAGGCGCGTCGGCAAGAGCCGCGTCGCGGTCTCGAACCTGATCCGCTTGCTCAACCTCCCGGACGAGGTCATCGAAATGGTCGAGGACGGGATGCTCAGCGAGGGCCACGGCCGCGCGCTGCTCCGCACCGGCGACCACTTCACGATTCGCCGCCTGGCCCACGAAGCTGCGGCAAAAGGCTGGTCTGTTCGCGAGACAGAGCGCCGAGCAGAGGCAGCGGCCGAATCCACCAACCCTAAAGAAAAGGTTGAGGGTTCTGCACCGACGGCCGAGCATGCCGAGGCTGCCGAGGCGGCAAATCAGATCGTGGCTCAGTTCGCAAAAGTCTTCGGGATTGAGCCACGGGTGAAGGTCTCCGACCGCGGCGCGAAGGTCACTCTCGACTTCGCCACCGTGGATGAAGCGCTGCAGGCGGTTCAAGGAATTGAACGCAGCTAAACTCCCCAACTCCTCGGGCGATTAGCTCAGTCGGTTAGAGCGCATCTCTGATAAGGATGAGGTCCCAGGTTCGAATCCTGGATCGCCCACTCGGGACCGTCAGCAGCGCGATCTCGACGATGCTCGGCCGACGGCGTTCGGTCACGATCGGGAGATCGCTCCGTCGCTCCGCTGGCCAGTGCGTCGATTATCTCCCGCCGCTGAAAGTCCCGAGTTGTCAAGTCGGTTGGAAACAGCATCGCGACGCCAGGAATCCACAGCTGTTGGTTTCGATTCAGGGCTACCGCCAGCCGGCCTATTCATGAATCGGGCCGGGTCACTTCTGGGATCGGTGGAGGACTCTTGGATATTTCGCCATACTTCTGCCTTATGCGCGAAATGGTTATCTACGGGGTCAGCTTCGACATGGTTGGGAAGCAGCCGATCATTCTTCTCAAGGCCGTCGACGGGAACGAGTTCCTCCCGATCTGGATCGGCCACCCCGAGGCCGCCGCGATTCTGATGAAACTCCAGGGCGCCGACACGCCTCGTCCGATGACCCACGACCTGATGGCCTCAGTCTTTGATGAGCTTGAGCTCGAGTGTTCGCAGATCGCCGTCACCGAACTTCGCGACAACACGTTCTACGCCACGATCACGTTGCGCGCCGGCGACCGAGAACTTGAGATAGATGCACGACCGTCCGACGCGATCGCATTGGCCGTTCGTACCGAAGCACCGATCTTCGTCGCCGAAGAGGTGATCGCGGAGTCCGCGATCGAGTTTGAGCATGAAGTCGAAGACACAGAGGAAGTTGTGGGCAAGTTCCGCAAGTTCCTCGATGAGGTCTCACCCGAAGACTTCGGCGCAGAAGGTTAATTCGTAACAATCCTTACAATCTATCGTCTCGTTCGATAGGTGTACAGCAGATGTCCGACGCCCCTTGCGGGCGCCGATCGGTGGTCGATGGAGAGGTTGTAAGCGGCAGTCAGTCGCAACCTCCAATCGACCAAGGACCCGACCATGCGACCTCTCCTGATCCTCCTCATCAGTTCACTGCTCATCATCTTCGGAGTATCTGCGGCCAGCGCCAGCGCCGCCCAGTCACAGCTCGACCTGCCTGAACTCGCCTGCGCTGAACTTCCTTGGGACACCGCCGAGTACGACCCCGAAGCCCCGCCCGAGAGCGATTTCCCTGCCGACGACGAGACCGCCATGCTCGAAGTAGAAGGGCCGGTCAGCGATGGATCTGATGACCTCACTCTGATTGGCACCTCCGAGGACGAGGCCTTCGCCGGTACCGACGACAACGACGTGATCACAGGAGCCGGCGGCGACGATGACCTCTGCGGGGAGGGCGGCGACGACGAACTCAGCGGCGGCGATGGCACCGACACGATTGACGCCGCCGATGGCGACGACGTGGTCACCGGCGGCGCTGGCCGTGACATGCTCTTCGGAGAAGAAGGCGACGACAACCTTCGCGGCGACGACGGCAACGATCAGATCGACGGCGGCGACGGCCGCGACCTGATCAGCGGCGGACTCGGCAACGATCGCATCTATGCCAACGACGGCACACGCGACAAGATCAAATGTGGCCGCGGCAATGACCTCGTCTATGCCGACAGCAAAGACCAGGTCGCGAAGGACTGCGAGCGCGTCAAGTAGCTCCGCTTCGTAAGATCGTGGAGCAATGAATGCCTTCCCTCCACGCACAGGCCTGATCAAGTGGGCCGACCTCACGGTTGACAATGCCGAGGACGTTCGCGACTTCTACGCGGGCGTCGTCGGTTGGAACGCGATCGGTCTCCCGGTCGAGGGCCGCGAGGACTTCGTGATGGCCCACCCCGAGACCGGCGACCCCGCTGCAGGGATCTGCCACCAGGCCGGCAGCCTCGTCGGTCTGCCGCAGCAGTGGCTCGTTTACGTCACGGTCGACGACCTCGACGACTCGATCGCAGCGTGCGACCAACTCGGTGGCAAGGTTGTGTTCGGGCCACGCGATTCGAACACTATGGGCCGCTGGTGCGTGGTCGAAGACCCCGCAGGCGCGGTTATGGCGTTGACCGAACTCACCCCCGGCGAGGACGATTGATCCATGGCCAAGGCGAAGCTCTCGACTGGCTCCGTCGCGGAGGAAGTCCGCGTTGGTCCGGGCTTTCAGCTGGCCGATCTGGAGGCGTCGTCCACACCCGGATTCGCTGGCAACAAGAAAAGTGCGGCCAAAGCGATGGCCGCGACAGCCGACGAGATGTCCGAGCTGCAGGAGCGTCTCTACGCCAACGGCCGTGACGGTAGTGGCCCAGCGGTGCTGCTCATCGTGCAGGGCATGGACACCTCGGGCAAGGGCGGGATCATGCGACATATCGTTGGGCGGGTCGACCCGCAGGGCGTGAAACTCACGGCATTCAAAACGCCTACCGAAGAAGAACTCGCTCATCCGTTCCTCTGGCGCGTCGAGAACGCGCTGCCAACGCCGGGTTACATCGGCGTGTTCGATCGCTCCCAATACGAAGACGTTCTCGTCGTGCGCGTCCACAACTACGTCCCACGCACGACGTGGTCCCGCCGATACGCACAGATCAATCGCTTCGAGAAAAGGGTTGCCGACTCTGGAACGAAGATCATCAAGGTGATGCTTCACATTTCCCCGCAGGAGCAGAAAGCGCGTCTGGCCGAACGCCTCGCCCGCAAGGACAAGCACTGGAAGTTCAACCCGAACGACGTCGTTGAGCGCGAGCACTGGGCCGAGTACATGGACGCTTACCAAGCAATCTTCGACAAGACGAACACCGAAGCCGCGCCGTGGCACGTCGTCCCGGCCGACAAAAAATGGTTCGCGCGGTTCGCGGTGAATCACCTGCTGCTTGAGGAGCTACGCGCCTGCAGGCTCAGCTGGCCGAAGGCAGAGTTCGATGTCAAGGCCGAGCAGAAGCGGCTGGCCCGGACCTAACCGACGGGGTAGGGCGCGCGGCTGCCTGCCGTCGCGAGCAGCCGTTCGACCAGCTCCTCAAACGGCACGCCGGCGGCCTCGGCTGCCATCGGCATGAGGCTCGTACGCGTGAGACCCGGGATCGAATTGACCTCGAGCACCTGTGGCTCGCCCTCTTCGGGAACCATGAAGTCCACGCGCGCGAAGCCGTGGCAGTCGAGTAGCTCATAGGTTTGCACGGCAAGATATGAGAGTCGCGCCGCGACATCCACGCTCAACTCGGCCGGGCAGACGTAGTCCGTTTTACCGATCTCGTAGCGACTCTCGAAGTCGTAGTAGTCGCCTCCGATCGGCACCGCTTCGACGGCCGGCAGCGCTTCACCGTTGAGCACACTCACGGCGATTTCACGCCCCTTGATGAACTGCTCGATCAGCACGCGGTCGTCGTAACTAAACGCCGAGACCAGCGCGCCCGGGAGTTCCTCGTGCGAGGCGGCGAACTTGATGCCGAGCGCCGAGCCCTGGCGCGCCGGCTTCACGACGACGGGAAATCCGAAGTCACCCTCAATCGCAGTCAATGCGTCTGCAGCGCCGAGGTTACGGAAGGCCGTGTCATTGAATGTCACAAAGCGCGGGGTGGGCACGTGGTTCTTCTGCAGGATCAACTTGGTCACGGCCTTGTCCATGCACTGGATCGATGAGAGCACTCCGCAGCCGGTGAATGGCAGGCCGAGAATCTCCATCAACTCCTGCACCGTGCCGTCTTCGCCACCGCGACCGTGCAGCGCAATGAAAACCGCGTCGGGACCGACCTCTTCGAGCCGCTGCACAAGGCCCTGGTCCACATCGATCTCCGAGACTTCGTGGCCGTTCGCGCGAAGCGCCTCGCCAATCCGCGCGCCCGAACGCAGTGAGACCTGCCGCTCGAGCGAACTGCCGCCCTTCAGCACCGCGACCTTCATTCGTTCTGCGCCCGCTTCATGCGTTCGCTCGCGAGCCACGAAACTGATTTTGCTTCGAGCTTCGTTGCGGCCGCCGGCGGGGTGACCAAACGGTGTTCGCCGGTCATCGTGCGCCACAGATCGAGCTGTCCGGCGACGACCTCGCCGATGCGACGGATGCCCTCAGTAATCCGCTCCTCCGGCACGCCCGAGAAATTCAGCCGCATCGAATTCTTGCCACGCGCCACATCAGATCCGAGATATGCGCCGGCTCCGGGTACGAACGCGACGTTCGAGTGCAGCGCCTTCGCCAAAAGGTCAGTGGTGTCGATCATCTCCGGCAGCGTCGCCCAGATGAACAGGCCTCCATCGGGCACGGTCCACTTTGCCTCGGGCGGAAAGTAGCGCCCCATCGCGGCGATCATCGCGTCGCGCCGGGACTTGTAGATCCCACCCGCCGTCTTGACCCAGTCCTTCCAGTCTGCCTGTTCGAAGTAGGACGTGATCAGGAACTGTGAGACGCCGGAGGAGTTGAGGTCGGCGGCGGCCTTGGCGATGTTGCATTTCTCGAGCACCGGCGACGGAGCCTCCACCCAACCCATCCGCAGGCCGGGTGCGAGGATCTTGGAGAACGTGCCCAGGTAAATCACGAAGTTGCCGCCGTCGAGTTCGCGCAGCGTGGGCAGCGGCTCACCGCTGTAGCGAAGCATCCCGTACGGATTGTCCTCGAGCACGAGCAGTTCGCGTTCATTGGCGATCTCGACGAGACGCTTGCGACGCTCGAGCGACATCGTCACGCCGGCTGGATTCTGGAAAGTTGGGACCGTGTAGATGAACTTCGGAGTGATCCCCTCGCCGTCGAGGCGCTCGAGCTCCTGCTCGAGCAGGTCGATCCGCATGCCCGCTTCGTCGAGGTCGATCTGCACGGCCTCGGCCTGGAAGCTCAAGAAGCTCGGCACCGCGCCGGGATATGTGGGCGCCTCGGTGATGATCGTGTCGCCGGGATCAACAAACACGCGCGTCACGATGTCGATCGCCTGCTGACCGCCGGTCGTCACCAGGATGTTCTCTCGGTCTGCCTCCACGCCCTCGGCGCCCATCACCTCAACGATGCAGTTCTTCACGCCGTCGATGCCGTCTGTCGGCGTGTACTGGAGCAGCTCAGCGCTGTGGTGCCGGGCCATGTCCACGAAGACGCTTTCCAGGACGTCCTTGGGGAAGCTTTTCGTGTCGGGCATCCCGCTGGCCAGACTGATCACTTCCGGGCGATCGGTGATCGACATCATGTCGCGCATCGCGCTCGTCTTGACCCTCTCCGAGCGCGCAGCAAACAGGCGCGCGTAACGCTCGATGTCGTGCCTACTGCTGCGCTGCCTGCTCATGGTTGGTTATTCGCTGCTGACCATCTAGATTCCCACTTACCGTATCGAGATGGACACGATTTGGAACATCTGCCAGGCGATCGGCGTGGGGGCCGCAGCCGGTCTCTCGCCGCTCGTCGCCCTCGCAGCCGTAGTGGTGAGCGTCGCCGCCAGCCTGGGGGTTGACACCTCGAACAAGGATTACGACTTTCTCACCGGTGCGGCGGCGGTGATCGTCGCGGTGGTGGTGTTGCTGCAGTCGCTCGCTCTGATCGTGCTGCCCGGCGGGATGGTCACGCGCGTCTCGGCTGATCGTCCGCGCATCATGCCGTTCCACGTTGGATTGGCTGTGGTGCTCGGCGCGCTCGGCGGCGCGATCGTCTTCGGCACGCAGAACGACACTGTCTGGATCGGCGCGGTCTTTGGCGCTCTGCCGGCGGCGCTGGTTGCCTTCGCCTCGGGTCGCCTGCTCAGCGGCGTCGCCGAACGGCTCAAGCGCGGCGAGGAGCGCCAGCTCAAGGGCGCCAGTCGAGACGAGGCCCATGCCGCCAAGGCCGACTCTGATGCCTCGCGCCGAGTACTTGCCTTCGGCGTTGACATCGTCACCGTGATTGCCGTCGTGATCCCGCTGCTCCTGCCCCCGGCCGGACTGGTGCTCCCGATCGTCGCCCTCGCCCTGATCATCGGCGGGCGACGCCGTGAGGCCAAGAAGCACGAGGGCCTCCGTGTCCTCAGCTAGAGGCGATCGCAAGAAGCTCTGCCTCGTCGTCGTTGACGGCATGCGCCCGGCTTCGCTGCAGAAGGCGATCGCTGATGGCTCGGCGCCCAACTTCGGGCGGCTGATCCGCGAGGGCTACGAGAGCTCTGAGTGCATCTCGTCCTTTCCGTCGCTGACGCCGGTCGCCACTTCGACGATCGTCACCGGCCGTGGCCCTGGCGAGCACGGCGTCCCGTCGATGAACTGGTACAACCGCGATGAGCGGCGCTACATCGATTACGGAATCAGCTTCCCGGCCGCGCGCAAGAGTGGCGTGATCACGGTGCTGAAAGACCTCGTCTACCGGATCAACCAGGACCACCTCTCTGCCGACACGCCGACCTTCTTCGAGTCGCTCGAAAATGCAGGCATCCGCTGCGCCTGCACGACTTACATGATCTACCGCGGCCCGCACGAACACAACTTCGTCGGCAGCGGCGTCGCCGGTGCGCTGGCTGGCGTCACAGGAATGTCGCGCCCGGGCTACGGCCCGACCGACCTCCTCTACGGCGACATCTTCGACTCTCTGGGCACCGAGTGTCGTTCAAGCTATGGAGTTCCCGGCAAGCGCGACCAACACACCGCATGCGCGGGGATCGAGCTCGTGCTCGACAACAAGTACGACTTCATGCTGCTCTCGTTTCCCGACAACGACAACTGGTCGCATCGCTTCGGACCAGACGAGCAGCCGGCCGCTATCGCCAACGCAGACGCTCAGTTCCAGCGCGTGATCGACGCGGCAGGTGGTTACCGCCGCTTCATGGAGGACCACGCTGTGATCGTCGTCTCCGATCACTCCCACAGCGTCGTGCACGAGGCGGTCGATCTGTTCGAAATCCTCGAGGCCCACGAGTGGGAAGTGCTCCAGCCGCGCAAGGGCAAGAAGCCCGGCGACGCCGACATCGCCGTCAGCCCCGCCGCGCGCGCGGCACACATCTATGTGCTCGATCCCGCGCACCTGGGCGGAAAGCTGCCGCTGCTCGTTGAGGACCTGCGGCGCGAGGCCAAGATCGAGCAAGTCTTCTGGCTAGACGAGGACGAGGCCTACTGCGCGCTCGGCGAAGCCGAACTGCACTTCAAGCCGGGCACCAGGTACACCGACCGCCGGGGCCTGAGTTGGGACGTCGAGGGCGATCTCGTAGCGCTCGATCTGTTCGTCGAAGGTGACGAGATCCACAGCGAGGAATACCCCGACGCGTTGGCGCGAGTGTGGTCGGCGCTGCACTGCCCGGGAGCTGGTGACCTGATCATCACCCCCGAGCTCGGATACGAGTTCCTCGACTGGGGCGGGGTGGCGCACGTCGGAGGCGGCACGCACGGATCGCTGCACAAGGCCGATTCGGCGGCCCAGCTGATTGTCACTGGCACTGGCGAGTCACGCCGCGATCAGCGCGCCTGGTCGATTGCAGATGTGAACGCGCTTGTGCTCGAACACTTCGGCGTGGACCACAGCGGGGCCTCAATCGGCGATTAACGCCCGGCGAACTAGGCTCGCCACATGAGCTTGGCCCCCAATGAAGTCGATCGCGAGCGCCTGCACCAACGCGTCGGCGTCGGCATGCGTAAACCGGGCAACTGGATCCAGCTGATCAAGTTCGGCGCGGTCGGCGCCAGCGGCTACGTGGTCAACCTGATCGTCTACGAGCTCGCGCGCCAGCAGTTCGAGATCCACTATCTCCTCGCAGCGGTGATCGCGTTCGTCTTCGCCGTCACAAACAACTTCCTCTGGAACCGCCACTGGACCTTCAAGGCAACCGACGGTCACGCTGGATTCCAGGCGATGCGCTTCTTCGTCGTCAGCCTCTTCGCGCTGGCATTCAATCTCGCCATGCTTCAGATCCTTGTGGCCGCCGGCCTCGGCGAGTTCCCTGCTCAGGCAATCGCCGTGATCTGCGCGACGCCGCTGAACTTCATCGGCAACAAGCTCTGGTCATTCGACAGTCGGCGCTAGCGGCACGATCAGCTGAGTGATCTTCGTGGCGGTGCCGTCACGGCCCGACTCCACGAGCACGCCCATCAGGTGCTCATCGCCGCTTGCGCTGTCAAAGCGCTGAGGCATTCCCGTGCGCAGCTTGGTGATGATCGCTTCCTTGACCACGCCGATCACTCCCGCGCGCGAGCCCGTCATTCCCACGTCGGTGCAGTAAGCAGTTCCTTCGGGCAGCACGCGAGCATCGGCCGTCGGCACGTGCGTGTGCGTTCCGACAACGGCCGTCACGCGGCCGTCGAGAAACCAGCCCATCGTCACCTTCTCGCTGGTCAACTCGGCGTGGAAGTCCACGAGGATCAGGTCGGCATCGCCGCGCATCTCTCGCACGAGGCGGTCCGCGACGTCGAAGGGATTGCCATCGTTGTCAAGGCCGAACTGCCCAATCAGGTTGATCACACCAAGCCGCAGGCTGCCCTGTTTCTGTTCGACTACAACCGAGCCCTTGCCGGGGTTGCTCGAGTGCTGATTGGCGCAACGGATGATCGGCTTGCCCGAGTCGAGATAGCTGTAGACCTCGCGGTGGCGATACGTGTGATTGCCGAGCGTGATCACGTCAACGCCGAGCTCGAAGATCTCGTCGGCGGTCTTCGGCGTGATGCCCATTCCGCCCGCCGCGTTCTCGCCGTTGACGACGACAAAGTCGGGTTCGTGCTCCTCGCGCAGCTTGGGTAGAAGCGTGCTGAGCGTCCGGCGACCGGGCTCGGCGACCACGTCACCGATGAAGAGGATCTTGGGCATTCGGCGAGTCTACGGGCCGAGCGCGGCCCAGCACGTTTATGCTCCCGCCCATGCCGGTCCTTGAAGGCCGCGACCTCGTCAAGCGTTACGACGAGCGCGCGGCACTCGATCACGTCTCATTTGTCGTCGAAGCTGGGGAAAGCGTCGCGATTGCTGGTCCCAACGGGGCCGGCAAGACCACTCTTCTCTCAATGCTCGCTGGCGTCACCACGCCCGACTCGGGCGCCGTCGAGCTTCCCGGCGGCAAGCTTGGCTGGGTTCCGCAGAAGGCGGCGGTCTACCAGAAGCTGACCGTGCGCGAGAACCTCGAACTCTTCGCGCGGCTCGAAAAGGTCGACGACGTGTTCGGTTCGGCCACTCGGATGATGGACCGCATCGAGCTCGGCCACCGCGCCTCCGACCGCGCCGAGGATCTCTCGGGCGGAATGCGCCAGCGGCTCTCGATCGGCATGGGCCTGATCGCAGACCCCGCAGTGCTCCTGCTCGACGAACCATCGGCAGCGCTCGACCCGCTCCAGCGCGAGCGCCTCTGGGAACTGCTCGGCTCACTCGCAGATTCAGGAATCGGCATCGTCTTCTCGACGCACTCCGCCGGCGAGGTCGAGGGCCACGCCGACCGCGTGATCATCCTCGACGGCGGCAAGTTGCTCTACGACGGCGCGCCCAACGACATTGGCCCCGGCGCCCACTTCGAGCTGGCCTTCATCAATTTCTTGCGCGCGCGTCGCGCTCACGTGAACGTCGGCGGTGATGCCGAGTGAAGCGCCTCGGCTACCTGCTCGGCAAAGACCTGCGCCTGCTCAAGCTCACGCCGACGATCGTCATCCTGCTGGCACTCTACCCGGCGCTGGTCGCTGTGCTCGTCGGCCTTGCTGTAGGTCGCCCGCCGACCAAGCCGCGCGTCGCGATCGTCAACCAGGTTCCCGAGACCCAGCGCGACATCCGCATCGGCGGCAAGAAATTCGACCTCGACAAACTGACCAGCGCGCTCTACGAAAACGTCGACGGCTACAACGTCAAGGATCCGGCAGCAGCGCTCGAAGAGGTCAAATCCGGAGACGCTGTCGCGGCGGTGATCATCCCCGAGGACATCGTCGATCAGCTCGAGTCGTCGAGTAGCCAGGGCACGATCGAGGCGATCTTCGACTCCACGGATCCAACGCGCAAGGCGTACGTCGAGAACACGATCAAGGGCCTGCTCGTCGACACCAACAACGAGCTGACCAACAGATTCACTGACGTCTCGCTCGACTACATCAACATCATCGTCAACGGCGGCGAGATCACCTTCGGCGGCGAAACGCGCAACATCGAGGGTCTTGCCAACGGCGCCGATCTGATCAAGGACGTCCTGCCGTACGTGCCGCCGGAACAGCGCAAGGACCTCCAGGAGTTCGCCGCGCTGTCCGAGGGCGCAAAGCAGGGCGCGAACTTCGCCAAGTCGTTGCTGCGGCGCGTCGGGCAACCGATCAAGCTTCAGAACAAGCCCGTCGGCACCAACTCTTCTCTCTCTTCACTCGCGGTCGCGGTGGCCGTCGCGGTATCGGCGATGTTCGTCGCCCTGCTCCTCGGCGCGGGCATGCTCGCCTATGAACAGGAGGATCAGATGCTCACGCGTCTGCTCAGGGGCCTTGCCCCGCGAAGCACGATCGTGATTGAGAAGACACTGCTCGCCGGAATCTGCGCGATGATCGTCGGGACGGTGATGGTGCTCGCCTTCGGGGCCTTTGTCGACATCCGTTGGGAGCGTGTCTTCCTGTGGTGGCCGGCAATCGTCGTCGCTTCGATCTCCTTTGGCGCGGCAGGCGTGATGGTCGGTGCCGCAAGCGGCGATGTTCGCGCGGCCTCGCTCGCGTCGTTCATGATTGGCCTGCCGCTGACCGCGGCTGCGCTCGTTCCCAAGGGCGCAGTTTCCGACGCGCTCTACAGCGTGCTCCAGGTGATCAACTCGATCTTCCCGTTCAAGCCTTCGCTTGACTTCTTGCGTGCAGGGCTCTCTCCCGGCTTCGATGCTCTCTGGCCCGGAATCCATCTCGCAATACTGATCGTGGCCTATTGCCTGATTGCATCGTTTGCAATCAAGCGCCGCACATCCATCTAGTGATGGGTTTGTGCAAATCAGACTATTGGCCTCGATCGGGGCCACGGTGTAACTTGGAGCTATGACGGTCTCTTACGATCTAGCCCCTGCCGTTCAACGGCTACTCGGAGATCACCATCCGACGGGTATTTCTACTGGGTTCCTTGAGTCCATCCGAGGCGACTGGCCTCGATTAGTGGAGGAGGCCGAATCATTTTCAATGTTTGCGGCCGAGCTTTCCGCCTTGTCGCAGGACGAGCTCGCTCCGCTGGTTCGGCACATTGAGAGACAGTCCGTGCTCCCATTTCAGTATTTGAGTGTGCATGGTCCGTCCAAGGGATTGGACGGAGACGAGAGAAAGCTCGTTGACGCGTTAGAGCTACTCGTCCCGTTTGTGGATTCGATCGTGATGCATCCGGACTCGATTCGGGATCCTCATGAGTACAGACGTCTCGGAAGGACGCTCGTAATCGAGAACATGGATCGACGTAAGGAATGGGGCCGATCGGCTAGTGAATTAGACGATCTTTTTCAAGCGCTACCTGAAGCCGGTTTCTGTTTTGATGTTGCTCACGCCTGGTCAGTGGATCGCTCGATGGAGATCGCGAACGAACTCCTCGCCAGCTTCGCGTCGCGCCTACGCCATGTTCACTTGAGTTCACTTTCCGACGCAGACAGACACATACCGCTTAGGAACGAGGACGCGGAGCTGTTTTCCGCAAGCCTCTTGCGGTGCGTAGATGTTCCCTGGATCCTCGAAGCACCGATCAAGTGAATTCTGAGCTATCCCCTCTCGAACGGCTTTCGGAGGCGACGGGGATCGAGTTCAACAACTTGATGACCGCGCGCGAGAGCACCCGCGAAGGTCTCAAGCCGAAAATTGCCGCGCTCGGATCGGGCGGCGACAAAGATGTTTCGGTAGCGATGAAGGGATCCTGGGGTCGCAGGGAAGTCACCTCGGAGAGCGACGATGACTTCATGGCGCTCGTTCATGGGACGGAACGGGCGAAGATCGCGCCGACAATTCCCGAAATTGCGAAGGTGTTAGACGCCGAACCTGGGATCGCTGGCTATTTCGGGGGAATTGTTGGATCGGCGGACCTAGTGAATTTCATCGGTCTCGATGAGGACGATGTCTGCAACCTAACCAGGCGCCTCCTGTTGTTGCTTGAGTCTGTTCCGCTCACCAATGAGTCGGAACACGCGGCGGTGATCGAAGAATTACTCGCTCGATACTTGTCATCAGCGAAGGACTACCGACCACCGCGATTCTTGCTCAACGATGTCGTCCGGTATTGGCGAACGATCTGCGTCGACTTCGCCGGAAAGCACAAAGAGAACAACGAGAAATGGGGTCTCCGAAACGCCAAACTCCGCACCTATCGAAAGGGCCTATTCGCGGGCGGCCTTCTACCGGTTCTTGAATGCAGCCGATTGAAGGTTTCCGGTATGACTCCTTTTCTGACGGCCCAATTTTCCATGCCGCCTACCGACCGCATTGCTGAAAGCTTCTTGAGACATTCACTGGCGGACTCGGGGGCACGCTGCATGCTCGCGTACGACGCGTTCGTCGGACGACTGGACGATGCGGAATTTCGGAGCGAGCTCATAGGTGTGACACCGACGAATAAAGGTGAGTCAGCTGCGTTCGTTGAGGCGAGGGATCTGGGACATCAATTTCAAAAGGGCTTGTTGGCTTTGCTCTTTGAGACGGACCTCAAAGAGATGGTGCGCGAGTACGCGATCTTTTAGGTCGCGTGCGGCTGGTGTTCCAAATGGATCCGCGATCGCATGAAGACGTCTGCATCCGTCCAATCAATCCGGACGACTCGCCGCCGCCGCATCCCCCCGCCGATACAGTCAAAACATGGCATTTCCAGCCACAAGGATGCGTCGGCTGCGTACGACTCGTTCGATTCGCGACCTCGTGCGCGAGAACGATGTCGGTCCCGCAAACCTGATCGCGCCGTACTTCATCGTGCCCGGCGCCCGCAAGCGCGAGCCGATCGACTCGATGCCCGGGATCGATCGCTTGAGCGTTGACCTGATGGCGCAGGAAGCCGTTGAACTCCAGGAACTTGGACTTGCCGGCGTGCTGCTCTTCGGACTGCCCGAAGAGAAGGACGAGATCGGCAGCAGCGCATGGGATCCCGACGGCCCCGTTCAGCTCGCCGTCCAGGCAATCAAGGCTGCCGCGCCCGAGCTGACCGTGGTCACAGATGTCTGCATGTGCGAATACACAAGCCACGGCCACTGCGGAGTGATCGGGCCGAGCGGCGACGTTGACAACGACGAGACGATTGATCTTCTGGCGCGCACTGCGATCTCGCATGCCGCCTCCGGCGCTGATGCCGTTGCGCCGAGCGACATGATGGACGGCCGCGTCGGCGCGCTACGAGCTGCACTGGACGAGGAAGACTTCGTCAACACGGCGATCATCGCCTACAGCGCGAAGTTCGCCAGCGCGTTCTACGGCCCGTTCCGGGACGCCGCCGATTCTGCGCCGCAGCCCGATGGCCACATCAAAGAAACCCGCCACGGCTACCAAATGGATCCGGCCAATGCGCGCGAGGCCGTGCGCGAAGCGATCCTCGATGTCGAGGAAGGCGCAGACATCGTGATGGTCAAGCCAGGGCTTCCCTACCTCGACATCGTGCGCCAGGTTCGCGACGCGGTTCCCACTCCGGTGGCCGTTTACAACGTCAGCGGCGAGTACGCAATGCTCAAGGCAGCGGCCGCCAGCGGCTACCTTGATGAACGATCCGCCGTCGCCGAGTCGCTGCTTTCAATGCGCCGCGCCGGAGCGGACATCATCTTCACCTACCACGCGAAGGAATTTGCATCGTGGAGCCAGTGACTCCGACAGAAGACGGCATCAAGCCGATTGGCGAAGGCCGCAACCAGCCGAAACTGCGTTCGCGCGAAGGCGGCGCTGCCGTGCCGCTCGACGAGCGCGACAAGCAACTGCTGAACTTGCTGCAGAGCAGCTTCCCGCTTGAGCCGTACCCATACGACTCGGTCGCCGAAGAACTCGGCGCCGATCTCGACTGGGTGCTCGAGCGCACGCAGCAACTCCTGAACGACCGCATCATCCGTGAGGTCACGCCGATCTTCGACACGCGAGCGATCGGATACGAATCGATGCTCGTCGCCGCGAGCGTTGACCCGGAGTATCCGCACCGCGCGGCCGAAGTGATCAACGCCCATCCGGGCGTCAGCCACAACTACCTGCGCAACCACGAGTTCAACCTCTGGTTCACGATCGCCACCCCGCCCGAGTCTGAGCTCGGCCTCAAGGGAACGCTCGACGTGCTCGCCCGCGAGGCCGGCGCGACCAGCGTCCGCTCGCTCCCAACACTGCGCCTCTTCAAGATCAATATGAACCTCGAGATGGAGAAGGGCACCGAGACGCTCGCGGCCCCCGGCGGCGAGTCAAAGGAACGCCCGATCGAGTCAGTGAAGCTCACCGAGATGGACTACGCGGTGATCAAGAACCTTCAGGGTGCGCTCGAAGTGCGCCGCGACGTGTACCAACCGGCCGCCGACGCGATCGGCATCACCGTCGATCAGTTGCTCGACCACTGCCGCGACATGGTTGACCGCGGGCTGCTCCGCCGCGTCGCCGGAATCCTTTTCCACCGCCGTGCCGGTTTCAGCGCAAACGGCATGGGCGTCTGGAAGGTGCCAGAGGACCAGATCTCGGTGATTGGCCCGCAGATGGCCGAGTTCCGCGGCATCTCCCACTGTTACCAGCGTCCGACCTACGAGGACTGGCCGTATTCAGTCTTCACGATGGCGCATGGCCGCTCAAAAGCAGAGTGCGACGAGATCCTCGATCAGATCGCCGAAGAGACGGGCATCCACGATCGCGCCACGCTGTACTCATCGACCGAGTACAAGAAGATTCGCCTGCGCTACTTCACCCCTGACTACGCCGAGTGGGAAGCCGCGCACGCCTCGTGACCCGCTCGGATGAGTTGTATGCCCGGGCGTTGAAGGTTTTGCCGGGCGGCGTCAACTCTCCGGTACGCGCGATGCGCTCAATTGGCCGCGACCCGCTGTTCATCGCCACGGCACGCGGTCCAGAGATCGTCGACGTCGACGGCAACGTCTACATCGACTATGTCTGCTCCTGGGGGCCGATGATCCTTGGGCATGCCGACCGCGATGTTGTTGCGGCGATCGAAGGTGCGACCGAGTCCGGCACGTCGTATGGCGCCCCGACCGAACTAGAGGTCGATCTCGCCGAAGCGATCGCTGAGCGAGTGCCGAGCATCGAGATGGTGCGCATGACCTCATCGGGCACCGAGGCGGGCATGTCGGTCCTGCGCCTGGCCCGCGCTGCAACCGGTCGCGACAAGATCCTGAAATTCGCCGGCGCCTATCACGGACACAGCGACAGCCTGCTCGTCGACGCTGGCTCTGGGCTTGCGACGCTCGCCGTCCCGGGCAGCCCGGGAGTCACGGCCGGCTCCTCGCAGGACACGATCGTCGTCCCATGGAACGACCGCGAGGCGCTGTTGGCCGCCTGCGCCGAGCACCAGTTCGCCGCGTTGATCGCCGAGCCGTGCCCGGCCAACATGGGCCTCGTTCCGCCTGCCGACGGATTTCTCGAACTGCTGCGCGAGCAGGCAGACGAGTCCGGTGCGCTGCTGATCTTCGATGAGGTGATCAGCGGCTTTCGCGTCGCTCGCGGCGGCTACCAGGAGCTCGCGGGCGTCACGCCGGACCTCACGATGCTCGGCAAGATCGTCGGAGGCGGTCTCCCGGCAGCCGCCTACGCAGGTCGCCGCGACCTGATGGAAATGATCTCGCCCTCGGGCGACGTCTATCAAGCTGGCACGCTTTCGGGAAATCCGCTTGCGATGGCAGCAGGCCTCGCAACGCTCTCCAAGCTTGACGAGCAGGCGTACTCCGTGCTCGCACTACGCACCAAGATTCTGGCCAAGGGTCTCGCAGTGGCCGCCGCGGATTCAGGCGTCGAGCTTTCGATCGTAAGTGAATGCGGCCTCCTCACGATCTTCTTTGCGCCGACCGCACCGACCGACTACGAAGCTGCCAAGGCCTGCGATCTCGGGAAACACGCGGCCTGGTGCCGGGCGCTGCTGGACCGCGGGGTCTACGCGCCACCATCTCAGTTTGAGGCCTGGTTCCCGTCGCTCGTCCACGACGACGCGGTGATCGACCACACGATCGATGCGGCCCGCGCAGCCTTTGCAGAGGTCGCCGAGTGAACACTGCCGCCGCAAAGTTCGACCTGCTCCCGGCCGAGAGGCTGATCGCCGACCGTCGAAATGACACGCCCGCCTCAGAGGTCGAGGCCGCTGCATCCCTGCGAAGCGCCGCCGCCGAAGTAGTACGCGAGGGCTACTTGTTGCACTACGGCGAGCCACGGTGGTACGACGTCCCGGACACCGACTTGGCGCTACTTGCAGGGGACCGCATGTACGCGGCTGGCCTCGCGGCACTGGCTGACGCAGGCGACACTCTGGCGGTCAGCGCGTTGGCCGCGCTCATCGCAGGTTGTGCGGAAGCTCACGCAGTCGATGAAAGCGCGCGCGCAGCCGAACTGTGGGAGTCCACTTTGGCTATGCTTGCGCCCGGTTCGGAGTGATCCATCCTCGATCTGATCCAGACCAATTCTCTTCTCGATGCCCCCGGAATCCAACACCAAATCAACGCCGTCCAAAACGACCGCGACTGACGCTTCCATGCCGCCGAAGTCCAAGTTCACCGCTGACCGCGGCTGGCCCGGCGCGTTCGAAGGCGAGACTGTCACGCGCCGCTCCTTCATGACTGGCGTGGCGCTGACCGCGGGTGGAGTTGCCTCCGCGATGTTCGCGCTACCGGCTCTGGGATTCGCACTCGGTCCGCTGTTCGAGAAGACGAACCACATTGCACTTCTGGACGTCGGATCCGTCGACGACTTCTCCGCAGACACTTTCGTGCCACAGGTCGTGACGACCACCCCCGGAATCGGCGAGGTCGGCAAAACGCTCGTCTACATGCGCAAGAACGACAAGCCGACACCCGAACAGGCCTGGCCTTTTGTCGCGATTTCAAACCGCTGCGCGCACCTCGGCTGCCCGGTTCGTTATATCGAAGCCGCGAAGCAGTTCATCTGCCCGTGCCACGGAGGCACCTACGGATTTGAAGGCGAAGTGACCGGTGGACCTCCGGTCCGCCCGCTCGACCGTTTCGAGACCTTCGTCCAGAACGGCCGTGTCATGCTCGGCAACCGCTTCTCCGTCAACTCCCAGCTCGAACGCGTCCCGACCCGTGACCCCGGTGCACATGTCGATGGCTTCTGGCAGGTTCTCTACCCGCCGCGTCCGACCACCTAGTCGCCGGAAATCAAGAGTCCTTCAATGCCCAAACTAAGCAACCCGCTCAAGAAGAACGTCTCGGATCTGCCGAAGCCGCCGATGCCACCGCTCCCGCCGAGCCTCCGCCCGAACCCGAAACCGGGTGTGAAGGAAGAGGTCACCCTCGGCGAGGCCGCCGCCGCCAGCGGTACGAGCGTCGTTGCCTGGATCGACGAGCGCACCAGCGGCTCTGGATTCCTGCGTGGATTCCTCTTCCGCAAAGTGCCCAAAGGCACCAACTGGTGGTACACGCTCGGCTCGGCGACGATGTTCGCCTTCATCGCCCAAGCCTTCACCGGCGTATTCCTTGCGATGTACTACGTCCCGAGTCCCACAGAGGCGTACGAATCAGTGCGCCACATGAACAACGACGTCTTCCTGGGCGAGTTCGTACGCGGAATGCACAGGTGGGGCGCGACGGTCATGACGGTCCTCATCTTTGTGCATATGGCCCGCACCTTCGTCTTTGGTGCCTACAAGTACCCGCGCGAGCTCAACTGGATCGTCGGCGTTCTTCTGCTGATGATGACCATGATGATGGGCTTCACCGGCTACCTGCTGCCCTTCGACCAGCGCTCCTTCTGGGCCACGGTCGTCGGCGTGAACCTGAACGGCACCGGTCCGATCATCGGCCCCTACCTCGCGGATTTTCTGCGCGCAGGCTCTGACTTCACCGCCACCACCCTTCCTCGCTTCTACGCGATCCACATGATGCTCGTACCAGGATTGATCGGCGCGCTGATCGGCGCCCACCTCTATCTGGTCGCCAAGCTCGGCACCTCGGCCCCGCCGTGGAAGCAGGCCGACCTTCCGCCCAGCGACGAGAAGCGGGTCTAGGCAGATGGACGCACGCGAAAAGGAGCAATACCTCCGCGAATACAGCGCCCTGAAGGCCAAGGGCAAGCCGTTCTTCCCGTACGCAGTCGGCAAGGACAGCCTGATGGCCGTGATCGTGCTGATCGTGATCATCTTCATGTCCCTGATCCTTGGCGCCGAGATCGGCCCCAAGGCAGATCCGACGACCACCTCGTACGTCCCGCGCCCCGAGTGGTACTTCTTCTTCCTCTTCGAGCTGCTGCGTGTGATCAAGCCGCCGGAGCTCGTATTCGTAGCCACGCTCGGGATTCCGAACATCGCGATCGGCCTGCTTGTCCTTCTCCCGTTCTACGACCGTAGCCCGGAGCGTCGCCCGGAGCGTCGCCCGATCGCCATGACCTGCATGGCCCTCACGATCGTCGCCATGACCTACCTCACCCTGCTCGGTGCCTTCGCCGGCTCGCCCATCCGGATCGACATGAAAGTGCCGCCGCAGTACACGTACGGCAAGCAGGTCGCCGCCAACGCCGGTTGCATCGGTTGCCACAAGATCGGCGAGAACGGCAACGATGGTCCGGGGCCCAACCTGACGAAGATCGGTTCGCGACTGCCCAAGCAGGCAATCGAGCGTACGTTGAACAACCCGACTGCCCCGATGCCGAGTTTCAAGGATATGCCGGTCGAGCAGAAGGCTGCGCTCGTTGATTTCCTCGGGCAGCTGCGCTAAATAGCGCTTGTCCTCTAGTCTCAACTCCATGAGCGACCAAGCAGCTGCCGGCCCTGCCGCGCAGAAAGGCACACTGCCAGAACAGCAGGTGCAAGCGATGTTTGACCGCATCGCCAAGCGCTACGACCTGATGAACACCGTGATGACCGCTGGCCTTCACGACGAGTGGCGCCGCCGCGCCGTTCAGGTCGCCAATGTCAAGCCCGGGGATCACGTCCTTGACGTCGCCACGGGAACCGGCGACCTCGCCTTCGAGCTGTCCAAGGCTGTAGCTCCCGGCGGCAGCGTGACCGGTGCAGACTTCTCCGAGGAGATGCTCGTCGTTGCGCGCGAGAAGCAGCCGGCAGCACTTTCCGGACTCGACGCAGAGGTCGTGTTCGACCAGGGCAACGCGCTCGATCTCAAGTACGACGACGACACCTTCGACGCCGTGACCGTTGGCTTCGGCGTTCGCAACTTCTCTGACCTCTCTGCTGGCCTCACCGAGATGGCGCGTGTCGTGCGCCCCGGTGGCAAGTTCGTGATCCTCGAGATCTCGCAGCCGCAGAAGGGTCCGCTCAGCTACTTCTACAAGGCTTGGTTCGACGGACTCGTGCCGTTCATCGGCAAGTTCGCCGGCGAAGACTCCGCCTACACGTATCTGCCGAACTCGGTGAAGCGTTTCGCCAAGCCCGAGCAGCTCGCCGCTGTACTGCATGAAGCAGGCACCGAGCAGGTCGGCTGGATAAGCCTGGCCGGCGGCATCATCACGATTCACCACGGCGTCGTCGTCTAAGGCGGCCTCCGTGAGTGGCGACACGCGCGCTTTCCAGGCCCTCGCCGCAACCGTCGGCGAGAGCATCACTTCGCGCCTGGTCGATGTCGAGCAACGCCTGACCGAGATCGTTGAGGCTCGCGACCCGGGCGCGACGGCGCCCGCGCTGGTCACATTGCGAGCCGGCGGCAAACGCCTGCGCCCGTTGCTGGTTCTCACCTGCGGAGCGATCGACGACGCATCACCCGAAGAAGCCTCGGCACTGATCAGCGCCGGCGCTGCAGTCGAGCTTGTTCACATGGCAACGCTCGTTCACGACGACGTTCTTGATGACGCCGAACTTCGCCGAGGCAAGCCCACGGTCTATGCCGAGAACGGCCGCGAAGCAGCCACGCAGACCGGCGACATGCTCTTCGCGCTGGCCTTCATGGAGCTGACCGAGAGCGGCGACGAGGCGCAGGTCCGCGCGCTGTCGGATGCTTCGTCGGGACTCGCCCAGGGCGAATTGCTCCAGCGCGAAGACGCCTGGGACGCCACGGTCACGCGCGAGCGCTATCTGCGTCGTTGCACACTCAAAACGGCCCGGCTGTTCGAAGCCGCGGCACAGCTTGGTGCTCACGCGGGCGGCCGTCCCGAGCTTGCAGCTCAGTTCGGCTCGTTCGGATCGAAGGTCGGCATCGCCTTCCAGCTCGCCGACGACGTGCTTGATGTGGTCGCGCCCACTGAAGTCACCGGCAAGACGCGCGGCGCTGACTTGCTCGACGGCACCGTCAACCTTCCACTCATCGTCGCTGCAGAACGCGACCCCGCGCTCGCAGACATCGACCTCCGAGCGATCCACACACCCGAGCAGGCCGGAAGCGTCTGCGACCGCATCGCCGCCACCGGAGCGCCGGATGATGTCCTCACCGAGGCACGCCAGCTGGTCGCAGAGGCGAAGGAGATGTTCGGCCCGGAGATCTCGCGCACCGAGCGACAGGTTCTGTCTTCGATCGCCGATCAGGCCGTCGGCCGAAACAACTAGGGAAGGGACCGTTTTGGACGGCTTCCGGGCTTACAGGACTCGGGTACTGCAGATCGGACTCGGCATCTCGGTGTTGGTCGCGACACTTCTTCCATGGACCGGCTTGCGCGCGCAATCATCGGACCAGGCTACGTACAAGCTCGTGACGTGGGGTTCTGGATGGGGTGACCGCAACGCATTCGAGATCAGCTCACTGTGCGCGATCGCCGTTGCCGGAGTTTCAGCTCTCCTCGTTGCGCGAGCCGCAGTGGCGCTTCACCAAAGTTCGAAGTCAGAACGGGAGATCGGTTTCAGAATGGACATCGGATTGGCAGCAATACTCGTGGTCCTGGTCCTGCTTCTGATCGTCCCGTTGTCGCCGGATCTGCCCGAAGGGATCGCAGACTTCGGTGTTGAGGATGTCGAAGTCGTCTGGCAACCGCTCTTCGGTGCATGGCTTGCACTGGCATCGACGATCGCCCTTGTTCTACTTGAGATCGCGCGGGCGATTCGGGCAAGAAAAAGGGCCACTCTCTCGAGCGGCCCTTGATCAATTCGTATTTCCCGGGGGGGTGGGTCCTACGAAGTCTTCCTAAAAGTCCTCAGGCAGAATGAGTCCGCCGCCGAGGGCTCCAACGAAACTGTTGATTTCTGTCGCCATGTTGGCGTAAGTCAGGAAGTCAAAACCAATCGTGGAATCGTCGACCACACTCACGTGCAAGGGGTTCGCCGAGAACGCGCGAGTCGACCTGACCGTCACGATTCAGTACCGTCCCGACAAAAGTCAGGCGTGGCGAAAGGTCTCAGTGAACCTTGGGATCGGTTACATCAAGGACGGCAAACTGAGAATGACTGTTTCTGCGAGCATGTTTTGCAAGAAAGGAACCAACGAATATCAGGCTGTGGCCGCCGCGCGTGTCCATAAGAGCAGGGCCAGCGGGGGGATCGGAATTCCAATCTCTGAGGGTCCGTGGAGCACGTTGAAATGTCCCAACGGGGTCTGATCAATGCATCGCGACGGCAGTAGTAGGACTAAGGCTTTTTCGTGCTTGGCACCCACCAATCTCGTTGCCGTTGGCATCATCGTGGCGACATTTTTCCCGTGGTTCGGTCCAAAGCTTTCCGGCGTACCTCGCGGTGAGGGTTTCATTGTCGCCATTCCAACTGCGGCGGGCGAAATGACGGCTTGGGAGGCCTCGACGGGATGGACCACGGGCGTGATCCTCATGTCTATCGTGACGATAACTCTGGGGTGCCTGTCAAAAACGAATCGAGCAGGACGTGCCACTATGTTCAGCCTGGCTGTAATCGCCGTTGGGGTCTCGCAAGCGATTACGATCCTACTTTTCGATCGCGTAGGATTCTCCCCCCCCGTTTCCTGCCGAGTCGGAAATCGTGGAGGGGCGTAGGGTGACGCTTGAGTTTGGACTCCTCGGCGCGGGCCAAGCCGCTTTCATTCTTTCATTGGTCGTTGTGGCCCTCGGCGCTTTCACAATTTTTTCGGCGCGTCGTCGACGAACACGAATCGCAACGGCCAACTCCTTGGACACTTGAATCAGCGGTGGGGCATCTGACTCGCGCCTGACTCGCCTCCCGTCGCAAGGGCGGCCACCAATCTAAACGTGTCGCGCCACGAAAAAGGACCGCTCTCGCGAGCGGCCCTTGATCAATTCGTATTTCCCGGGGGGGGGGTGGGTCCTACGAAGTTTTCCTAAAAGTCCTCAGGCAGAATGTGTCCGCCATCGAGGGCTCCAACGAAACTGTTGATCTCCGTCGCCATGTTGGCGTAAGTCAGATTGCGCAGGTCGCGCACCAGAGAGTCGGTGCCGCGGTCGAGCAGGCAGTCAAACTTCTCGATCAGTTCTTCGTCCATCACACCCGGCGAGACTTCCTCGCAGTTGGGGCAACGGAGGGTGACGCGCCACAGTGTGCCTTCGGCCTGTTCCCAGTCGATCGGGTAGACCATGTCGCAGTCGCAATGGACGCAGTTGGCAACTTCATCGATACGGCTGGCGACGTTGTCCTCGGTGCGCCGAGTGCGCTGCTCGCGCTTGCTGATCTTGTTGTTGTAAGGGTTCACTTTGAGTCTGCTCTTTGTGGGAGTGCCTTGCGGCTTCGCACACGTATCGGCCATGCCGCTCAAGGGCTTTAGACCGGTTTTTCGCTTATCGTCCAAGTGCTTAGTACCGAGGCGCCGAATAGACTGCTCTGCTCATGGTCCTCTCCGACGGAACAATTCGCGCCGAGATCGAGGCAGGCCGCATTGCCATTGATCCATACGAGCCCGGCAACATTCAGCCCGCGAGCATTGACGTGCGCTGCGACGCGAAATTTCGCGTGTTCCACAACGGCCGCCATCCTTACATCGACGTGCGTAAACCGATGGACGATCTGACCGAGTTGGTCGAGGTCGATGGCGACGAACCATTCATCCTTCACCCCGGTGAGTTCGTTCTCGGCCAGACGCTCGAGCGCGTCTCGATCCCGAACGATCTCGTCGCGCGCCTGGAGGGCAAGAGCTCACTCGGCCGCCTCGGTCTGCTGATCCACTCGACGGCGGGATTCATCGACAGCGGTTTCACGGGCAACATCACGCTTGAGCTTTCCAACGTGGCCAATCTGCCGATCACGATCTACCAAGGAATGCCGATCGGACAGATCTCCTTCATGCGCCTCGATCGGCCGGTCGAGGCGCCCTACGGCTCCGGCCAGCTGACCAGTAAATACCAGGGTCAGTCAGAGCCGACTCCCAGCAGCTACCACTTGAACTTCTCCAAGTAACCGACCAAACGCGTAGTCTCAAGCCATGCCAGGAAACATCGGACTTCCAGAGATTGCGATTGTTCTCGTAATCGTTCTGATCATTTTCGGACCAAAGCGCCTGCCAGAACTTGGCCAGTCACTCGGCCGCGGTATTCGTGAGTTCAAAGGCTCGCTTGGCGGCGACCACGACGACAAGCCGATCGTGACCGAGATAAACGAGGGCGAGGCCACAAAGGTCGAGACCACGGTTACGGCCACCCCGGTCGAGCCCGAGAAGCCCCGGGAAAACTCCGCCGGCTCTTAGCTGCCCGCAGCCCAGCTGACATCATGGGCAAGATCAAACCGATCGCGCACGAAGACGAGCTGAGTCTCGTCGAACATCTCGATGAGCTGCGCACGCGGCTGATCGTCACGCTCGGCGTGTTTGGCGTGGTGCTTGCTGTCAGCTTCTGGCAGAACGCCAGGGTGCTCGAGTTCGTGAACAAGCCGCTGCCGCCCGACATCGTGCCCGCGACCTTCGCGGTCTCCGAGGCTTTCATGTCCACCTTGACCGTGACCGGGTACGCGGCACTGATCATCATCAGTCCGTTGATCGTCTACCAGTTGTACGCGTTCGTGGTTCCCGCCTTCAGCGAGGACGAGCAGCGCGTCGCGCGCCCGCTGGTGCTGATGACGCCGCTCCTGTTCATCGCGGGCTGCGCATTCGGTTACTACTTCGTGCTGCCAACGGCCGTGACGTTCCTGTTGAACTTCAATGACGACCAGTTCAACATCCTGTTGCGCGCGAGCGACTACTACAGCTTCTTCGGCATGACTGTGCTTGCCATGGGCGCGCTTTTCGAACTGCCGCTGGCGATTCTGATTGCGGCGCGCATGGGCATCGTCACGTCGGATCAGTTGCGCTCGAATCGGCGTTATGCGGTTCTCGCGGTCGCCGTTCTGGCGATGCTGCTGCCAGGCGTGGACCCGGTCTCGATGTTGATTGAGATGGTGCCGCTGCTCCTTCTCTTCGAACTTTCGATCTGGTTGACGGTCTGGTTCGCCAAACCGGTGTCAGATGAAGATGCGGTTGCAGCGCAGAAATCTCGCGAACCAGACGCTGCAATGCGGTAGCTTCCCCACCGGGAAATGCTGTTCGACCTACAGGGACCTCGCAAGACCGCCGTCAAGGTGATCTATCTGGGACTGGCCATTTTGATGGCCGGTGGTCTCGTGCTGTTCGGCATCGGCAGCAACGTCAACGGCGGGCTCGCCAATGTGTTCGGCGGAGGCAACGCCAGCACGTCGGCCGCCAAAGACAACATCGAGAAATACTCCAAGCAACTGACGGCGAATCCTAAGAATGAAAAGGCTCTCCAAAGCCTTATTGCCGCACGCTACTCGCTGGCAGGTGATCCCACCAATTACAATCAGGAATCCGGTGAGTTCACGGCCGAGGGCAAAGCGCAGCTCAACCTGCTCAAGGATGACTGGAAGGACTACCTCAAGCTGACCGACAACAAGCCCAATCTCGCGACTGCGAATTTTGCCGTCAGCGGATTCCTCGGACTCCAGGATGCCAAGGGCGCCACGCAGGCACAGCAGATCATCACCGAGAAACAGCCCAACGCGGCCAATTATCTGGCGTTGATGCTCTACGCCTCATACGCCGGCGATACTCTTGTGGCCTCGGGCGCCGAGGTGAGGGCAAAAGATCTCGCATCCAAGGACGAGCAGAAGGCCGTCGCGCAGCAGATCAAGGACATCAAGAAGCAGGTCGGCGATCGCAACGCGGGGATCCAGAAGCAGATTCAGGAGCAGTTTGCCGCGCAGTCGCAGGGTGCCGCTGGTGGCGGCACTCCCGCCAATCCGTTTGGCGGAATCGGCGGCGCTGGCGCTGCTCCCGCTGGCCAATAGTTTTACTTCAGTACCCTTTCTTTTTCTGGGCCAGTAGCTCAATTGGCAGAGCAGGGGACTCTTAATCCCAAGGTTGAAGGTTCGATTCCTTCCTGGCCCATTTCGCGTGTTGGCTGACGGTCTGAGCGGCGTCGTTCGGCGGCTCACGGCCGATTGGCCGCTTCGCCACCTGCCTCCTTGTCAGACCGCCACCCAACCCGCGAAATGAAGCGAAGTTGACTAAGCCGATTACAAACGAACTTGCGGTTCTCGACGGGCAGCTCATGCCAGTGGAAGAAGCGGCGATCCCCGTCACTGATGAGGGCGTGGTTCGTGGCGACGGAATCTTCGAAGCCTTCCGCGTCTACGGCGGCAAGCAGTACGGGCTGAATCGCCACATGTCCCGCCTTCAGCACTCTGCCGACGGGATGCAACTTCCTATCGATGCCGACTCCATCAAGCGCGACGTCGCGACTCTGATCGATGCCCGCGGCGAGTCTGACTATGCGATCCGCATCCTCTGCACACGAGGTGGACACACGGTCGTGAAGAGCGAGCCGCTCGGCGAGTTCCCTGAGTCAATTTCTCTCTCCTCGGTCGAGTACCGCACGACGATCGTGCTCGATGGCTTGAAGACGCTTTCCTATGCAGGCAACGTCCTCGCCAACCGCATCGCGGTTGAGCGTGGGTTTGATGAGTCGTTGCTCGTCACGCCTGCGGGGCTCCTGCTTGAGGCGCCGACTGCGGCGCTCTTCTTCTCTCCAAACGGACGCGCGCTCGTAACGCCGCCGTTGGAGGATGGGATCCTCGACTCAATCACCCGCGCCGCATTGCTCAAAGGGCTCGACGTGGAGGTGCGCAGTTGTTCGCTCGACGAGGTGACGCGGGCGAGCGAAGCCTTCCTGTGCTCCTCGATCCGCGAGATCCAGGCGGTCAACAAGATCGACGATCACGAGATGGCGGCCCCGGGGCCGCTCACCATCGCTGCAAAGCAGCTCTACGCGGATGAGGTTCAGGCAAGAATCGCCTCGTCCGCCGCGAACATCTCCTAGTACGACCCGCGCGTGACGCGCGCTCTCACTTATGCACGTACTCACCATCATCGGGAACCGTCCGCAGTTCGTGAAACTGGCCGCCGTCAGCCCGTTGCTGCGCGTGCACCACACCGAGACGCTCATCCACACCGGTCAGCACCACGACCGTGAACTCTCGTCGGTCTTCTTCGAACAACTCGGCCTTCCCGAGCCCGATCACAATCTCGCGATCGCAGGCGGCTCCAACTCGCAGCAGTCCGCGCGGATGATCGAGGCGCTTGAACCGATCGTTGCGGAGGCTGCGCCAGACGTCGTGCTCGTGTACGGCGATACCAACTCAACGCTCGCAGGCGCGCTCGTAGCCGCGCAACTGAATATCCCGCTCGCGCACGTCGAGGCCGGCCTGCGCTCCTTCGATCGCGCGATGCCCGAAGAGGTCAACCGCGTCGTCTGTGATGCGCTCGCAGATCTGCTGCTTGCGCCTGGCCCGGCCGCGGCCGAGAACCTCGCCCGCGAAGGCGTCGCCGGAGATGTCGTCGTGACCGGTGACGTGATGGGCGACGTTGTGCTCGGACTTCCCTCCGGATCCGCCGCGACCGATTTCGGCGTCGTGCTGAACGGCTACTTCCTCGTCACGGCTCATCGCGCCGCGAACGTTGACGATCCCGAGCGCCTCGCCAAGCTCGTGGATCTGATCCTCTCACTCGACCTCGCGGTGATCTTTCCGGTCCACCCGCGCACCCGCGCGCGCCTCGAAGAGTTCGGCGAGCTCGAGCGACTTGAGGCAGCGCCGACCGTCACTCTCGCGCCGCCGCTCGACTACGCCACGACGATCTCATTGGCTGCCGACGCGCGCGCCGTCCTGACCGATTCCGGTGGACTGCAGAAGGAGGCGGTCTGGCTCGGCACCCAGTGCATCACCTTGCGGCCAAACACCGAATGGATTGAGACGCTTGAAGGCGGCTGGAACACCGTCGCGGACCTCGATGCGGCCCTGGCGGCCCAATCACTGCTTTCTCCCCCTCAGGGAGACGCTCCGAGCCTCTACAACGCTGGCAATGCGGGTGCCGCGGTGGTTTCCGCGCTTGAAGAGCGATTTGCCCCAGTACCGGGGGTAAAGTCCGCGAGATGACCGAAATCTCTCAGCACCGCTTCGAGACAGTCGGCGTGATCGGACTCGGTTACGTCGGACTGCCACTCGCCGTGGCCTTCGCCGAGGCCGGGCTCCGCGTGATCGGCCTGGACGTCGATCAATCGAAGCTCACAGAGCTGAACGCCGGTGGCTCGTACATCGAGGACGTCCCATCCGAGCAGATCACCAAGCACGCCGATGTCTGCACCTGGACCAGCGACTACTCCGAGCTCGCTGCGGCCGACGCCGTTGTGATCGCTGTCCCGACACCGCTGACCCCCAACCGCGAGCCAGACCTCGGAGCACTCGTCGCTTCGGCGACCGCGCTTTCTCGCGTACTCGTTGTGGGTCAACTCGTCGTTCTGGAATCGACCACCTACCCCGGCACAACGCGCGAACGCCTCGTTCCGATGCTCGAAGAATCCGGCCTCAAGGCCGGCAGCGATTTCTTCGTCGCCTTCTCCCCCGAGCGCATCGACCCGGGCCGCACCGACTTCACGCTTCGCACCACGCCCAAGGTCGTCGGCGGCGACGGCCCCGAGGCCGCCGCGCGCGCCAAGGACTTCTACTCGCTCGTCTGCGACACCATCGTCGAGGTCTCCGGCCCCGAGGCTGCCGAGATGACCAAGCTGCTCGAGAACATCTACCGCGCAGTGAACATCGCTCTTGTGAATGAGATGGCGGTGATCAGCGACCGCATGGGGATCGATATCTGGGAAGTCGTCGAGGCCGCGGCAACCAAACCCTACGGGTTCGCCAGCTTCAAGCCGGGGCCAGGCCTCGGTGGGCACTGCCTGCCAGTTGACCCGTTCTATCTCTCCTGGAAGGCGCGCGAGTACGGCGTCTCCGCGGAGTTCGTCGAGCTCGCTGGTCGCACGAACACGAACATGCCTCGCTTTGCAACTGAGCGCGCGATGGAAACGCTGAACAAGGCGGGCGTCGCAACTTCCAACGCCGAGGTCGCAGTGCTCGGCGTTTCCTACAAGCCTGATGTCGGCGACCTTCGCGAGTCTCCCGCGCTGGAGATCATGGAGCAGCTTGCGGCCCTCGGCGCAACGCTCAGCTACCACGACGCCCACATTGACGAGCTCCCAGCATTCGGTCTTTCCTCAGAACCGCTCGACGAGGTCCTCGCTCGCGCGGATCTCGCATTGATCGTCACCGCTCACTCTGCAGTTGACTACGCCGAGGTCGTTGCGAACGCCAAGCAGGTGCTCGACTTCCGCGGAGTCACGCGCGGGCTCGACGTGGAGTCCGCGAAGGTCGTCAGGCTCTAACGCGTGAGTGACGCCGTATCCATCGGAGTTCTTGGCCTGGGCTACTGGGGCCCGAACCTCGCGCGCAACTTTGCTGCGCTGGAGGGTGCCGAGGTGGCTTGGCTCTGTGACGGCGACCCAATAAGCCTTGAGCGCCAGCGCTCGGCGCACCCGTCGGCAAAACTGACCGGAGACTTCGACCAGCTTCTGGCGGACCCGTCGCTCGAAGCTGTCGTGATCGCCGCACCGGTCCCGGCCCACGCCGAACTCGCCCTCCAGGCGATCGCCGCCGGCAAGCACGTCTTCATCGAGAAGCCGATCGGTGCCACCCTGGCCGAGGCTGAACAGGTGGCCGAGGCTGCCGCCACAAGCGGCAAGGTCGTGATGGTCGATCACCTCCTGGAGTACCACCCAGCCGTCATCAAGCTCCGCTCCTTGATCGAGGACGGCGAGCTCGGCGACATCCGGTACGTCTACTCAACGCGCCTGAACCTCGGCAAGCTGCGCACCGACGAGAACGCGCTCTGGAGCCTCGGACCGCACGACGTATCGGTCGCTCTCGCGCTGATCGATCAGGAGCCCGACGAGATCTACGCCCACGGCGAGTCCTACATGAACGAAGGCGTCGAGGACGTCGTCTTCGGCTACATGCGCTTCCCGACCGGAGTCGCCGCGCATATCCACCTTTCCTGGCTTGACCCGCACAAGGAGCGCCGCATCACCGTGGTCGGCTCCAAGCGCATGGCGACCTTCGACGACATGAGTATCGAGGGCAAGCTGACGATCTACGACAAGGGCTTCGACGAAAACTACGAGTCATACGGCGAGTACCTGGCGCGCTCGGGCGACGTAACGATGCCCCAGATCTCCAACGAAGAGCCACTGCGCATCGTCTGTCGCCACTTCGTCGAGTGCATCCAGACCGGCGCGACTCCGCGAACTGATGCGCGGTCGGGCCTGCGCACCGTGCGTGTGCTCGAAGAGCTTCAGAACTCGCTCGACTCATCCCGCGCGCGCGGGCGCGCCGAAGTCTGATGATTCCCGCCGACGCTCAGATCGGCGAAGGGGTCGTCGTTCATCCAGGAACGGTGATCGGCAAGGGATGCATTCTGCAGGACGGTGCGATCGTCGGCAAGCCGGCCGTGCTTGGCAAGACCTCGACGGCCGCGGGCGACGCCGCCCCGACTGTGCTTGGAGACGGAGTTGCAGTCTGTGCCAACGCGGTTGTGTTTGCCGGCGCAGAGCTTGCAGACGGCGCGATCGTTGGAGACCACGCAATCGTGCGCGAGCGCGCGACGATCGGCGAGCGTTCGATCGTTGGCGCGAACGTCGTTGTCGAGAACGACACGGTCGTGGGCGATCGCGTGAAGATCCAGACCGGGGCCTACGTGACCGCGCATGTGATCGTCGAAAACGACGTCTTCATCGCCCCTGCAGTTGTCACCACCAACGACAACACAATGGGTCGCCACGGGGCCGATCACAGCAACAAAGGCCCGATTTTCCGCCGCGGATGTCGCGTCGGTGCAGCCGCCGTGATCCTGCCCGGAATCGAGATCGGCGAAGAGGCGTTTGTGGCCGCGGGAGCGCTCGTGACGCGCGATGTGGCCGCCGGAATGCTCGTGATGGGGTCTCCAGCCCGCGAAGTGCGTGCAATAGACGCTGCACACTGACCCACCCGATTTTCGAATTCGATTGAAGTTCCGCCCGTAGCTGCCGATACAGGCGGAGTACAACAATCGTTGAGGTGGACCAATGTCAGACGGCCAGTTTCCGTCCGAGTCTCCGCAAGACCCGGCAAACTCCCCCCAAGCAAGCTCAGAAAACCTTTCGCAGGAACCCGGTCTCGCGCCGATTGGCGCCTCCACGCCCGGCGAGTGGCCGCAGAATCCTGACGAGCCCGTGATCGACGTGCCGACCGGCGGCCAGTACCCGGACGACATGTTCGGCGTTGGCGGCGACGAGGCTGAAATCTCGTTTCCCGAGGACGCATCCTCGGGTGGGCTCGCAGACGTCGGACTCTCCTACGGCGACGGCAACGAAGACATGATTCTTCCGCCCCCGGCCGAGCCTCAGCCGCTGACCGAACTTGCAATGGACCCGCTCCCCGCGCCGCAGAACGACGCTGGCGGAGACATGTTCTCAATCGACGATCTCGTCGAACCCGAGGTCGAGCCAGCAGTGCCCGAGGCAGTCGCACCCGCCCCGCTGCCCGCCCCACCAGACAACGGCGACATGTTCTCGATCGACGATTTTGATGACGACGCAGCTCAGATCGAAGACCCCGCTGCGGCAGCTGCCGGTGGCGACATGTTCTCGATCGATGACTTGTCTGTCGACGAGCCGGTAGAAGCCCACACGATCGAGCCGCTCGCCGCCGAGCCGTTGGCTTCCCCCGAGCCGCTTTCTGCCGAACCGCTTTCTGTAGAGCCGCTTCAGGCGCCCGAGCCGTTGGCTTCCCCCGAGCCGCTCGCCGCACCGGAGGACACCTTCGCTGCCCCGGAGCCGATCTCGACCCCTGAGCCCACTTTTGAGCTGGAGCAGCCGGCCTTCGAGCCGCCTCCGGCCCTCGAGCCCGCGTTCGAAATGGAGCAGCCGACATTCGAGCCGATGCAAGAAGTTCCGGCCGACGAGCCGATGCCAGCAATCCCGGCTCCGCCCGAGCAGGCCCCGTCCGAGTCCTCGGAGTACGCCAATCCGCCGATGAACGATCGCGAACTGGTCTTCTCGCAGCCCGGCGAAGAGGCTCCGCCGCTCGTCAGTGAGGAAATCGCCAACCCTTACGCCGAAGTTTCCAGCGAGGCCGATGTTCTTGACCCTGCAACGGGCTTCGGAGACGAGCCGGACGTCGACCCCGACGTGCCGACTCAGATCGTCAACCCGTACGCCGAGGTTTCGACCGAGGCACAGGTGATCGACCCGGCGATGGCGCTCTCGCAGACCGAGGGAGTCGTCGAAGAGGCCGAGCACGAGGCGTTTATCCGCAGCGACCCGACGATCCAACCGATCGAAGAACAGATCCCGCAAGACCCGAACGCGCCGAACGACGACCAGCCGTTCTACCAGGACTTCAACACTGCTTCAAGCTACGGGGACACCGAGCTGCCAGGGACCAATCGCACGGAAAGCGTCGCGCCTCCAGGGATGGATGGAATGGTCGTCGGTGGACTCGTCGTCGCCGACGGTGGCAAGGGCGTCAAGAAGGCTGAGCCCACGCAGAAGGGTAAGAAGGCGAAGCGCGGTTCATTCGGACGCGGTAAGAAGGACGCCGCTCAGCCGCAGGGCGAGCAGCTCGTAGAGCCGGCAGCGATGTCGGCTGCGCCAGGAATTGATCCCTCGGCCGTTCCGGCTCCGCCTGCATACGAAGCTGCTCCCGCAGTTCCGGCGTACGACCCCTCAGCGGTCGCCCCTGCAGCTCCGATCTACGACCAGCAGCCCGTCGCCCAACCAGAATTTGCTCAGGCGCCGGTGGCACCGCCACCGGCCGGTCCATATGCCCAGCCCGGCGAGAGCAGCATGCAGCCGGGTGCAGCCAAGCCCAAGTCATTCTTCGGAATCAAGTACGGCAAGGCCGAAGGCCAGGCCGCAGCTCCCAAGGCGGCAAAGGCCGCCAAGCTCGGTCAGAAGTCATTCTTCGGAATCAAGTACGGAGGCACAGAGGCCCCACAAGCCCCGGCACCGATCACCCAGCAGCCCTACGTCGAGGCACCTGCCCCGCAGCAGCCGATCGCGCAAGAGCCTGCCCTGCAGCAGCCCGTCGCAGCTCAACCCGTGATGCCTGCCGCGCCAACTGCCGCCAAGCCCAAGTCATTCTTCGGAATCAAGTACGGAGGCACAGAGGCCCCGCAGGCCCCGGCACCGATCGCCCAGCAGCCAGTCGCTCCGCAGGCGCCCGCGCCGGTCGCGCAAACGGAATCCTTTTTGCCTCCCCCGGCTCCGTACGCTGAAGCTCCGGCCCAGCCATACGCTGAGGTCCCCGCCCAGCTGCAGGCTCTGGTGATCGAGAGCGCCGAGTCAGCCGAGCACGCCAAGAAGTCCAAGAAGCGCGGAATGAAGCAGAAGGCCCCGGCCAAGGTCGGCCAGAAGTCATTCTTCGGAATCAAGTACGGCGGCACCGTCGTCGACCATGCACCGCCGGCAGCAGCCCAGCCGCAGCCGGCTGCGATGCCGGCGCCGGTCGCCGCGCCCGCTCCGCCTGCATACGCACCGCAGCAGCCGGTTCAGGCCGCTGCTGCTGTACCAACCGCCTTCCCAGGGGGATACACGGCCGACTTCGCAAGCAACGGGGCGCAAGCTCCCGCTGCCGCGGCGGCCGCAGTTCCCTCACAAGCTCCGGAGCAGATCATGCCGCCAGTCGCACAGACGGCGCAGCAGACTCAGCTCCAGGCCCAACCGCCAGGCCAGTAGGAATCGCGAACCCGGTGGGATCAGCTCCCACCGGGCGACGCCCTATCATCCGCCGTCATGAGTGATGAGTACTTTTCCGCGCAGCCCGAGACGGCGGCGTCGGCAGGTAATCCCGCACCGGTCTGGGAGCTGTCAGGTTGGTGGCGACGCGTAGGTGCGTCGCTCGTCGATGGGTTGATCATCTGGATACCGCTCACGATCATCTACAGCCTGATTGTCGGCGTAGGCGGCGAGTCCGGTGACTCAAACGCCTACGAGGGCGGCCGCTGGCTGATCGGCCTTCTCGCCAGTTCGGCTTACTTCATGGCGACCATGTCAGCCTGGAATGGCCAGACGATTGGAAAGCGCGTGACCGCAATCCGTGTGGTGCGCGAGAACGGCGAGTCGGTCGATGCAAAGTTTGCCTTCGTTCGGCAGATCCTCGTCATCTCGATTCTCTTCAACACGATCGGCGCGCTCTTCCTTTTGATCCCGATGATCCTCAACTATTTGTGGCCACTCTGGGACGACAAAAACCAGGCGCTCCACGACAAAGTCGTCAAGTCGCGAGTCGTGCGCGAGCAGCCGTCCACCGATCCGGGATCCGTCCAGGCCGCGCAGCAGCAAGAACAAGCACCATTCCCAGTAGCGACTCCACCCGCACCGCACACGCCAGCGGCACCGGCTTCAACTCCGATTCCGCCCGTCCCGCCCGTCCCACCGCCACCGCCACCGCCGCCACCAAGTGGCACGTCCACGCCGTACGCGCCGCCATCTGGGTTCGAGAACCCGGTGCCTGAAGACGAGAAGTAGCTTCGCGCGCTAGTTGCGAGCGAACTCTGCGGCGCGGTCGCCGGAGAGGATGATCTGTGTGCGCTCCGGGCCGACGCCGATGAGCACGATCGGCACGTCGAGGAACTCGCTGATGAAGTCGAGGTAGTTGCGGCAGGCCTCAGGGAGCTCCTCCAATGATCTGGCCCCTGAGATGTCTTCATCCCAGCCGGGCAGATCGACGTACTCGGCGCTTGAGTGGTGGAGCACGCTCTGGTGGTACGGGAACTCGTCGAAGACGGCGCCGTCCTTATTGCTGTACGTCGTGGCAACACGAAGCGTCTCGATGCCAGACAGCACGTCGAGTTTGGTTACGCACAGGCCGGTCAGACCGTTCAGGCGCGTCGCATACTTCAGCGCCACGAGGTCGAGCCATCCGATGCGACGGGCGCGGCCGGTCGTCGTGCCGAACTCAGCGCCGACTTCACGAATCTTGTCGGCGACTTCGCCCTCGATCTCGGAGGGAAATGGCCCGCTGCCGACGCGCGTGGTGTACGCCTTGGCGATTCCCCAGACGTCGTCGATCATCGTCGGACCGACGCCGGCGCCGACGCAGGCAGCTCCAGCGATCGGATTTGAGGACGTGACGAATGGATAGGTGCCGTGGTCGATGTCGAGCAACGCACCTTGCGCACCCTCGAAGACGACTTCCTTGCCGGCTTTGATCTCGTTGTAGACGATCAGCGAGGTCTCGGCGATGTGCGGCTCAAGGCGATGTCCGAAGTTCGCGAACTGGTCGACCATGGTGTGAAGGTCGAGCGACGGATCCTTGGCCCATGGGCGCAACTGTTGCCGCTTGGGCTCGAGCGCAGTGACGATCTTCTTGCGCAGAATCTTCTCATCGAGCAGATCCTGAACGCGGATGCCCAGGCGATCGGCCTTGTCCGCGTAACACGGGCCGATGCCGCGCTTGGTCGTGCCGATCTTCAGCTCACCGAGCTTTGCCTCGCCCTCGTGGTCGAGCAGCAGGTGGTAGGGCATGATGATGTGGGCATTGGCGCTGATGCGCAAAGAAGTGGTGTCGACGCCGCGCTTGCGCAGGTCGTCGAGCTCGCCGATCAGCACGCCCGGGTCGAGTACGACGCCGTTGCCGATGATGCAGGTGTTGCCCGGATGCAGGATGCCCGACGGGATCAGATTGAGCTTGAAGACCTCGTCGCCGTGGATGATTGTGTGGCCGGCATTGTTACCGCCCTGGAAGCGCACGGTGAGTTCTGCGCGCTCGGCGAGGAGGTCTGTGACCTTGCCCTTGCCCTCATCGCCCCACTGGGCGCCGACTATGACTGTGGTTGGCACGGTTTGAGTGTAGGCAGAGCGGTGGAGGCGGTCGGACTTTTCTGATTCAGCAGGTGTGGAGCTTCATGCCCGTAATAGTGGAGATCTGTTCGAAGTCTGAATCGGAGGACAGGACCGCCATGTCGGACCGCAGCGCGACGGCGGCGATCATGCAGTCGACATGGTTCCGAGGGGTCGCGCCTGCAGCACGACAGTCGCGGTAGATACGCGCCGCCTCCGGAAAATCAACGATGGAATCGAAGGGGACGTGATCGAAGTAGTTGAGCATCTTGCGCGTCTGTCGCCGGAGCTTGTCGGACCGCGCTCCGGCAAGAAGCTCCATCGCGACGGGCTCGGTGCTCGCGATTGGTGCGTCAGACATGATGAGAGCTTTGAGACGAAGATGGACGGCACTGCCTGTGGACCTCGAGTATTCAATCCAGGCAGAAGTGTCGACGAGAACTACTTCCACGCGGCTTCCATGTCTGCCACCACATCCTCGAGGAAGTCCGTGCCTTCCATTGCGAGCACCTCTTCCTTCGAGAGGGGATGGCCAGCGAGGTGATGCAGGGCCATGTCCACTGCCTCTCGCTTCGTCTTCAAGCCGTAGCGTTCCATGATTGTCGCGACGGCCTGGTCGTCAAGCTCAATGTTCGTACGACTGGTGCTCATACACCAATCATACACCAAGGCTGTCAGTGCGCGGAGTCTGCTCCGAGTCGCCCGACAGTCGGCTCATCGGCCGGGGAGTCAAACGGATCGACACGCTTGTCCGTGCCGAACAGCGGCAGCGGGTCGCCGCAGATCTCGATCAGGCGCGAGACCGTGCGTTCGCCAATCTGGTCAGAGAGCTGCTGGCCAAGCAAATTGGTCGTGATCGTGATCGCCCTGTTCTCCTCGTAGCGCTCGTTGACGATCGAGTAGAGCTGCTCGAGCACCCACTCGGTCTGTTGTTCCGCCCCGAGGTCATCCAGGTGCAGGAGGTCGACGGCGGTGAGCTTGCGGAAGAGCTGGGCGTACGAAGAATCGGAGTCTGAGTCGAAGGTGTTGCGGATCTCGGCGAGCAGACGCGGCACAGAATAGATCGCGACAGAGTGACCAGCGCGCAGAGCCTCTTTGCTGACGAGCATTGCCAGTGTGGTCTTGCCCGTCCCGGTGTCGCCGGTGAACCAGAGGCCCTTGCCTGCGGCAAGCTGATCGTCGATCGTGCGGATGTACTTGAGCACGGCGCGAGAGATGTCGGGCGGAAAGTTGAGCGTGCGACCGGAGCTGGCGATCTGACGACCGTCGTCCGAAATCGCAATGCCGGCGTAGCGACGCGGGATCGTCGTGATCAGACCACGTGTGCGGGCGCGGCGCAACGTCTCCTCACGACAGACACAGGCGACGGCTTCGCCGTCGTCACCGAGCACCCAGGTGGCGCCGTCGCAATGCGGACATACCCATGCCACGGCCTAAAACTCGACTTCTTCGTCGTATCCGTCGCTGACGCGAGCAGCCGGGCCGCGGTCGGGATTGTTCCCACCACCGTCGTCGTAGCCCTTCGGCTTGTTCGTGAACTTCGGGTAGTGGTGCAGGAAGGTGAGCTCGACATCGCCCACGGGACCGTTGCGGTGCTTGGCAAAAATGATGTCCGCGATCCCTGGGCGCTCGCTGTCTTCGCGGAGGTAGTACTCCTCGCGGTAGATGAAGGCAACGACGTCTGCGTCTTGCTCGATCTGGCCTGAGTTGTGAGTGACGATTCCGTCGTTGGCCAACCAGTTGGACGGACCCGGAACTGTCAGGTCGAAAACCGGCGCCACTCCGGCTTCCTCGATGCTCTCGACTTTGGCCCAGCTCGGCTCGCCGGGCGGCCGCGCGGAATCTTCACTCGCGCCAGGCGCGAGCGCCACGGCGAGCGCCTTGCATCGGATCTTGCTCTCGCCGGGAATCAATGCGCCAGCTTTCTGCCAGCCCTCACGAGTCAGGACCAGGTGGTCGGGCGTAGAGATGAGCTCGCGACCGCCGTCCATACGCACACGAATGGTTGCTCTCTCGCCGACTTCCCAGACGGCGTCGCACTGTGCGCCGATGAACGTGTGAGAGCCCTCGTCAAATGCGATCACTTCGTGTTCCGCTCCGACCAGATCCTCGATCGGAACGCGTCGGCCGTTGGCCAGGTGCACGAGCGTCTCGCCGACCACACATTCACGAAGATCCGAAAGCTGCGGCCGCGGCGGCTGGCGGCTCTCCACGGCACGCGAAAGCTGCGAAACAGCGATCACCGGCACATCAAGCTCACGAGCCAGAATTTTCAGACCACGCGACATCTGCGCGACCTGTTCAACACGGCTGTCGCGGCCGTCATTGGCGCGCAAGAGTTGTAGGTAGTCAACGATGATCAGGCCAAGGCCGGTCTTGCCGTCTGCGTTCTCCTGGCCGAGAAACTTGCCGTGGAGGCGGCGGGCCTTGGCGCGCAGTTCGATGATGTTGATGTCTGACGAGTCATCGATCCAGAGCGGGGCGGTGTCGAATGACTGCGCTGCCTCGAGGACCTTGGGCCAGTCGGTCTTCCTGATCTGGCCCTTACGCATCGCGTCACCGCTGATCTTCGCCTGGGAGGCAAGGAAGCGCTGGGACAATTCAGTCTTGGACATCTCGAGCGAGAAGATCGCGACCGGGTAGCCCTTCAGCGCGGCGTTCTCGGCGATATTGGTGACCAGCGCCGACTTGCCCATTGAAGGACGCGCGGCGATGATGATCAGGTTCCCGCCCTGGAGGCCGCCCGTCAGCTCGTCCATGTCGCGGAAGCCGGTCGGCGTACCGGTGACTGCGTTGCCGTGCAGAGACTGTTTCTCAAGCGCGTCGATTTCTTCGTGGAGGATTTCTGAAAGCTGGACGAGTTCGCCGGACTGGTTGTCCTGGGCGACCTCGAAGACGCGCTGCTGGGCGCGCTCGAGCAACTCACGCGGATCGCCATCGCGCGTGGTGACCGACTCCTGGATCTCCTGGGTGGCACGGATCAGCCCGCGCAGCAGCGAGTTTTCCTTGACGATGTGCCCGTATTGCTTCGTGTTTCCGAGCGAAGGGATGCGCGTGACGAGGGTCTCTATGTAGTCCTTGCCTCCGGCCTCTTCGAGCAGACCGGTCTCGGCCAGGCGGGCAGCCACCGTCAGCGTGTCAATCGCCTCGCTGTCGGAGTTGAGCTGAATCATCGCCTTGAAGATCACGCGGTTGCGCGGGCGGTAGAAGTCTTCGGGGTTCAGGTGGACGTCGACCGTGATCGTGTCGAACCATCGGTCGGCGAGCATGATCGCGCCGAGGACCGAGGCCTCGGCCTCCTCGTCATGGGGTGGCGCAGCGGCGGCCCCAATGAGGCCGTTGCCATTTGCCGGCTGCGTGCCGGGATCAGCCAAGCCGCATCACTGCGGCCATGCCGCTTATTCCTTTGAGGTGACGATCGTCTTCACGTCGGCAGTTACGCCTTCGTGGACATCGACAGTGATCGTGTAGGTGCCGACCTCGCGGATCGGCTCTTCGATGTGGACGTCCTTGCGCTCGAGACGAATGCCACGGGCGTCCTTGATCGCTTCAACGATCTCCTTCGGGGTGACCGAACCGAACAGGCGACCCTCGGGGCCGGCCTCTTCCTCGATCGTGAGCACCGTCTTACCTAGCAGCGCGGCGATGTCGCCGGCCTTCTCGGCGCGGTACGTCGCGGCCTCCTCAGCTTCCTTCATCAGGCGCTGAGCCTGCTCGATCGACTTGCGGTTTGCAGTCGCCGCCAACTGACGCGGGGCGAGGAAGTTACGCAGGTAGCCCGGAGCGACGTCTACGACGTCACCCTTCTCGCCGAGGTTCTCGACGTCCTGCAGAAGAATTGCCTGTGCCATTAGCCCTTTGCCCCCGGACGACCTTCAGCGACGTACGGCAGCAGCGCGATCTCGCGGGCGCGCTTGACGGCGCGTGCGATCTGCGTCTGGTGACGACGGCAGCTGCCGGTGTTGCCACGGCCCTTGAGCTTGCCGCGCTCACTGACGAAGCGACGAAGCGTCTCGACGTCCTTGTAATCGACCTTGTCGATTTTGTTCTGGCACAGCGTGCATGACTTGCGACGGCCGTTGCGGGCATCGCGCTTGTCACGCTTCGAAGAAGTCGATGTGCTGCGTGGCTTGGGCTTGGGCATTCTGGTTCTGGTCCTTTGGTCTGGCTGAAGATTTGACGCCGGGCGCGGCGGTAGCCTGCGCCCAGCATCAATGAAAAATTGGTCTCCCGCTAGAGAAACCAGTGATCTTCAGATCAGGTCTCTAGAACGGAATGTCGTCCTCGGACGGTGCGCTTGCACCACCGGAGGCACCTGCGCCAACAGGCTGGAAGTCAGACTGATCGGCTCCGCCGGACTGTCCAGTGTTGCCAGAAGACGCATAACCACCACTGTTCCCACCGGATGACGCGTCGTCGCGGCCTCCCAGGAACTGGACGGTGTCGGCGATTATATCGACGCCTTGGCGCTTATTGCCTTCTTTGTCCTGCCATTCGCGCCAGTCGAGGCGGCCGTCGATTGCGACGGGGCGTCCTTTGCTGAGGAACTTGGCGACGTTGTCGCCCTGCGCGCCCCAGACTTTGACGTTGAAGTAGTTGGGCTTGTCGACCCACTGACCGGACTCGTTGTCCTTGCGACGACCGTTGACGGCGATGCGGAGATCGCAGACAGTCGTGCCTGACGGGAGTGTGTTTACGACCGGGTCAGCGGTGAGGTTGCCGGTAACAATTACGCGGTTGATGTTCTGGGCCATGAGATTTGTCCTTTCGTGCTTATTTGTGGGTGCCGGACCGGTTAGAGCCCGGTCATTACGTGCGATGACCAGTTGTAGTCGCTATTCGGTCGCCCGTGGGGCGATCAACGACAGTATTTACGCAAACACGGCAAACAATTTGCGGAGCCGTGACTTGCTTATACAAAGCGTCGCAAAAGCACCGGACGGCTTCGCCGACACGTTCGCGGGAAAGTGGAGAACTACTCGGTCGGAGCTTCGGCGGGGGCGGGGGCTTCAGCCTCCGCGGGTGCCTCTTCGGCAGCGGCTCCGGCGGGTGCCTCGGCCTCGGCGGGAGCAGCATCACCGGCGGGGGCGTCTGCAGCAGGCGCCTCGTCAGCGGCCGGAGCCTCGTCGAGCTCGGCAGTTGCCTGAGCCTCACGCGGCGGGCGCTCGTATCCGCGCTCTTCCTTCTTGAACAGCGGCGGGGCCTCGGGCAGGTCGCCCTCGGTCTCGGTCTCGAAGATGCGGAAGCGCAGAACGCCTTCGGTCAACTTGAAAGCGCGGTCGAGCGTTGCGATCGCAGCCGGCTCTGACTCAAAACGGAAAAGGCTGTAGTCGGCCTGCTCGTGGTGGTCGATCAGGTACGGCAGCTGGCGTACGCCCCAGGCCTTGGTTGCCTTGATCTCGCCGTGCTGCTTGAGCAGGGCTTCGGCGTCGGTGATGATTTTTGTGCGTGTGTCGGTCGGCGCGTCGGCATCGAGCAGCACGACCAGTTCGTACGAGTTAGGCATCTTTGTGAAAGCTTCTTTGGATAGCGGATCTGTAATAAGCAGCAAGAGTCGGGACTGCTGCTGCGCGGCGGAAAAAATTAAATCGCGCGCAGGGGGGTAAACGTTAGCCGCTCAAACCCTTAATGAGTGGATGGACGTCATTTCCGACCATTCACAGGCCAAAGGCGAGCAGTCCTCGGCGCCTCAGTTCGATCACCGCATTCGCTGGGGCAACGTCGCCCTGGCTCTTGCGGCGCTCGTTGCGATCGTTGCTGCGATCGGGCTTCCGCGAACGGCCGAGCGACCAACGAGCGACCAATTGATCGCGCCCGTGACCGAACTGGTCACTGCACCCGTGCCCACGCCGCCGACGGCGGCAGCCGCCGAGCTTCGCACGAAGCGAGCTCCGAAAAGGCGCGTCAAACGCAGGCCACGAAAGCAGAAGCAAGCAGAGCAAGCGCAGCCAGAGCAGTCGGTTCCCGCGACGTCCACGCCTATACCGACGCCGGTGCCGGCCATGCCAGCACCGGACCAAACCCCGGCCGCCGAGCGCGAGTTCGGCCTGTAAGGAGAGAACCTGATGAGAACCGCATTGTTCGCGAGCATGCTCGCCACCCTCGTCTTGGCGACGACCGCGAGCGCCAACGAGTACGTCGTCTATTCATGCAAAACGCCGAGTGGCGCGCCCGCGCCGACCGACGGCTGGAGCGCCACCGGCGGCGCGAGTTTCGGCTGGGCAGTCGATCGCTGCGGGAGTGGAGGTTCGCTCGGCGCAGGAATGGGCGGTCCGTCCCAGCCAGCCAACGTCGCGAGCATCGGATGGGGATTCGACTCGGGGGCGGCGCCGATCCGCAGCTACAAGATCGATCGAAGTGGACGAGTCAGCGGCGGTGGCTTTGGCGTTTCGATGTTCATGTTCACCGCGAACGCACAAAATGATCCCAACGGCGGGCGCCAGGTTGACTACTGCGCCGCTCACCTCGCGTGCCAATCGATCAGCGGGTCGGTCACTCGGGACGGCGCGAGCATCCCCGGCGGCTCCCGCAGCTGGTTTTTCACCATGGCCTGTGGCGGATACGCGGGAGAACTCTGTACTCACCCCGGGTCTCCAGACTTCGGTCAGGTCAACGTGAACTCTGCGGCCTTCACGCTCGAGGACGACGAACAGCCCAGCTTCGCCGCCGTCGGCGGATCGCTCACCGCGGACGGTGCGAGCTTCGGCACGATTGGCTTCATGGCGAGCGATGACGTGAGCGGCATCGCTCGCGCGACGATCGAGGTCGATGGATCAGAACTCGTATCGATCGTCCCCAATGCGAACGGTGGGCGCTGCAATCGCCTCGGTCAGGCCGGCGCGACGAACGACTATCTCTACCGCCGCCCCTGCCCGGCCAGACAACAGGTCGAGCTGACACTGCCGCGAAACACGCTGATCAACGGCGAACACACCATCCGGGCGCGCGCCTACGACGCAGCAGGGAATTCCGTCACGGCCTTCGGTCCCAGACGCATTCAGGTCACTGGTTCCCTGGTCACCGGACTGTCGGCCGCGAAGATTTCAGCCGACGGATCGACCGACATGGTTGCCAACTATGGCCGCAGTGTTCGCATCAACGGAACGCTCCGGACCAACACCGGCGAACCGATCGCGGGAGCGCGGATCGAGTCGACCTTTGACTCGTCGGCAGCAACACGTTCGCGGATCGGCCGCGCCGTTCACACCGATGCCGATGGCCGTTTCTCGATCTCGATACGAGCCCTTGCCAACCGAACCTGGGCGCTCACCAACCAGGACACAGGTGCAAAGCTGACTGGCAAGCTCAAGGTTCGCTCGCGAATCGCGCTTCGCACTTCGCGTAAACGCGTACGCGCATTCGGCAAGATGCGTCTGACAGGTGGCATTTCAAGCGAGCGCGCAAAGAACGGCGCAAGCGTCGCGATCAAAGTCAAGAACGGTCGGCGCTGGCGCACCGTCGCCGTGGTCCGCGCGACACGCGCGGGCAACTTCAAATTCAACTATCGCTTCACACGAGTCAGTCGGACGTCTCTGCGTTTCCGCGCCGTCGCGTTGAAATCAAGTGATCTGACAGTGGCGGCTTCTCCTTCGAGGAGCGTGACAATTCGCGTCGGCTAAGCATCCACCGCGCGCAGCTCGCGGCGGCGAGAAATATCAGACAACTGATCATTGATCCAGTCGCCCGGGTTGCGCTCGGTCACTGCGCGCTTGAGGCCTTCGGCGCGTTCGGAACGGTCGCTCATCGACATCGAGAGTGCGCGGAAGATCGCGTCGGCCTGTTCTTGAATGTCAAACGGGTTCACCGAGATCGCGAACTCGCCGAGCTCCTCGTGGGCGCCCGTGTTCTCGGACAGAATCGAGACGCCGTGGCGCTCGTTGATCAGCGGACCTTCTTTGGCGACGAGGTTCATGCCGTCGAACATCGGGTTGACGATCAGAAGGTCGTAGTGCTTGTACTCGGCGATCGCCTCGTTGACGTCGTCGCGCATGCGCAGGTCGATCGGCATCCAGTCCGGGGTGCCGTGCCGATGGTTGACCACCGCGACCAGTGCCTCGATCTTCTCGAGGTACTCCGCGTACTCGGGCACGTCGGTACGTGACGGCATCAGGTGAGCGATGAACGTCACCTTCTCAACGAACTCGGGGTGCTGATCGAGGAACAGATCGAACGCGGTGAAACCGCGCAGCACGTTCTTTGAAAGGTCCGCGCGATCGACGCGCAGAATAAGGTGGTCGCGGCGGCGGCGCAGGATCTCGCGCTCGAACTCGTGCACGCCCGGCTTCTGCGCGCTGAGCATGAATGCCTCGGCGTCGATCGGCAAGGGGTACGCGCGCACCCACGTCTCGTGGCCCTCAAAGATCACGCGGCCGTTCTTCTCGTCGACCTCGGCGTCGGGCAGGAGCTCGCGGCAGCACAGGAGGAAGTTGCGCTTGTAGGAGTGCGTGTGGAAGCCGACGATGTCGTTGGCGAGCACGCCGCGGTAGATCTCGTCGCGGATTCGATTGGGCAACACGCGCCAGGCGTCGGGCTGGGTCCAGGGGATGTGGATGAAGTGGTGGAGGAAGACATCCGGCCGGGCCGTGCGAATCACGCCGGGCATCGTGTAGAGGTGGTAGTCGTGGACCATCACGACTGGCGATTCGGCTCCCTCGATTTCCTGGAGCACGGCGCGCGCGAGGTCTTCGTTGACGACGCGATAACCGAGGTCGAAGGCATCGACCTCCTGCTGGCGAATGTCCGGAGCGTTCGAGAGATCCCAGAGGTAGTGCTGGATGAACCACAGCATCGGGTTGGCGATCACGTTGTAGAAGCGGTCGTACGCCAGTTCGTCACTGTGCACCAACCGCACTCGGTACTCGGTGTCGTCATTCGGCTTCACTGCGAACGCGCCGTGATTGTTCTCGGCACTCACGAGCGCGTCTTCCTCGGTCATCGCCGAAGCGACCCAGAGCGTGTCGTTGCGGTGGTTGACCAGACCTGTGAGCGCAGTTACAAGCCCGCCAGTGCCGCGCTTCGCAAAGCGCTGGCCGTTCTCGTCGAGGTCGTAGGTGACTGGCCCGCGATTGGACACCAGAACCAATGGCGCATCGACCAACGAAGTAACTGCACCACTCTCGGAAGACATTGGCCAAGCCTACCGGCAGGCCGTCACGCCGGCTGATTGACCGTCACACCAGCTGGCAGCCTGAGCGTGAATGTCGTTCCCCTCTCGCTGGTCTCGACGTTCAGCGAGCCCTTCATCGCAGTCGCAAGCTCGCGAGCGATCGACAGGCCAAGTCCCGTCCCGCCGGTCTTGTTGCCGGTGTGGAAGCGGTCGAAGATCCGGCCGACATCCTCTGGCGGGATGCCGGTGCCGTTGTCACTGACCTTCAGCGCCACGCCGGATTCGTCGGAGACTGCGTCGATCGTCACGTCGGTTCCTGCCGGGTTGTGGAAGAGCGCGTTGTCCACGAGGATTCTCGCGATCTGCGCGACGCGGTCGGGGTCGCAGATCGCCTCGACGTCGTTTGCGACCTCGATGTCGATTTCGCTGTCCTGCTGCTCGGCGCGTAGGTCGAACTCTCGGGCGATCGAACGGGCGAGCGTGTTCAGGTTCACGTGTTCGGGCTGGATCGCCAGGGAACCGGTGTCGATCTTGGACAGGTCGAGCAGATCGGTTGCGAGTCTGGTCATGCGGGTGATCTGCGCGTGCATCTGGTCGAGGAACTCACGCTGGGTCTCCTCGTCGAGTTCTTCCTCGCGCATCAGCTCGACGTAACCGCCGAGCGAAAAGAGCGGCGTGCGCAGCTCATGGCTCGCGTTGGCGATGAAGGCCTTGCGCGCACGGTCGGCGCGACCGAGTCGATCCTGCATCATGTTGAAGGCGCGCGTGACCTCTCCGATCTCATCCTGCGAGTCAACGACGAGCGGCTCGGTGAAGTTGCCGCCCGCGACCGAGCGCGCCGCGACCTCAAGTTTGCCCAGGCGTCGCGCCATGTAGGTCGATGCGAGGATGCCGACGAGCAGTGCGATCGCCAGTGCGATCACCGCAGATATGAGCTGGCGCCGCGCAACCTGCTGGACGATTGTGGTTGCGCCGGTGAGCGAAGTTGAAAAGACGACTGCGCCCGCCACGGTTCCAGTGCTGTCGATCAGTGGCACGGCGGACTCGGCGTGCAGGCCGTTGCCGTAGTCGAGCACGCCCCAGGCCTTCTGCCTGGTCCGTACCGCGCGTTGAGCGATCGGATCCTCGAGAGTCTGGTCTCCGGGGGTCGAGGTCTCGGAGCTCGGGTCGTAGACGACCTTGAAACGGTCGATCGTGCCGATCGGTGTATCCACCGCCTCGGTTCGAAGTACAGCGACGCGCTCGCCCGAAGACGCCGCAATCGGATCGAGCGTCGCCGGCCAGAGGCCCCCGGCGACCGGCGAATAGAGCTGCGGGTCGGCTTGCTTGAAGGTTGCCTCGACCCCGGGGCCGAAGCGATTGGCGGCCTCGCGCGTCGCGTTCACCTGATCGTTGCGCAGCCTCATCTCCAGGCGCGGTACGACGAGCAGGAAGTTCACAGCGACGGCAACCAGCGTGACGCCAAAGAACAGCAACGTGAGCTTCTCACGGATGCCCCATCTGAAACGTCGATCGTTCACTTTTGGTCTCGCCCCTTACCCGTGGGCGCGCGGTTAGGAGTCGCGAAAGCGATAGCCAACGTTGCGCACCGTGAGGATGTACTCAGGGTTGCTGGCGTCGGGCTCGATCTTCTCGCGCAGGTGGCGGATGTGGACATCTACCGTGCGAATGTCGCGATAAGCGCTGTCTCCCCAGACGCGCTCGAGCAGTGCCTCGCGAGTGAGCACTCGCCCCGGTTCAGAAGCGAGCGCCATGAGGATCTCGAACTCCATGAAAGTGAGGGTGATTGCTTCACCGTCGACGGTGACGACGCGGCGACTGGGATCGATCACCACGTTGCCAGCCTCGATGGTGCGGTCGGAAACCTTGGAGTCGCCGTCGGGGCTCATACCGGCGCGACGCAGTGCAGCCTTCACGCGCGAACGAAACTCACGCAGGCTGAAGGGCTTGGTCATGTAGTCGTCGGCGCCAAGCTCGAGCCCGATCACCTTGTCGACTTCATCCGCTCGCGCGGTCAGCATCACGATCGGCACGTTGCTCTCGGCGCGGATCTCTTTGCAGACCTCGAGGCCATCGAGCTTCGGCATCATGATGTCGAGCACGACAAGATCGAACTTGCCCGCGCGGAACTTCTCGAGCGCTTCTTCTCCGTCGCCGGCGAGGACGACGTTGTAACCGTCCTTCTTCAGCGGGAACTCGAGCATGCGCTGGATCGGAGCTTCGTCACCGTGCCGCTTTCGCTCCGGCTCTATTTGCGCTGATCGTGTTGGCGTTTTCGCTGCAGCAGGGGTCTCCACGAAGTTGACTCTAGAGCTTCTGGCACGGGAAAACGGTTGCCGTAATCCCAGACCAACACGTCGTCAACTTAGACTGGGCGCGTGCCCGAGGGACTGCTTGCGCCGAGGCTTTACCGTGCCGCTTTCGCTCCGGCTCTATTTGCGCTGATCGTGTTGGCGTTTTCGCTGCAGCAATCGCCGCGTTCGGTCGAGCCTGATCTGTCACCGCCGGGCTTCTCGGCGGCCCGAGCGGAGGTCTTCGCAAACCAGGCGGTTGAGAACTACGGCGCGCGCGAATCGGGCTCCTCGCAGGACACCAGTCTCGGCGACCTCGTCGACGCTCGTCTCGAGGCAGTCGGCTTCTCAACGACCAGCACTGCGTTCGACGCGACGACCCTGAGCGGCAAGCGCAGTCTGATGAACGTCGTGGGGACGCGACCTGGGCCGTCGGATCGCCGGCTGCTCGTAGTTGCTTCGCGCGATGGCTCTCCCGGGAAGCTCGCCAAAAACGGCGCGCTCGAAACCGGGATCCTTCTTGAGCTTGCTCGCGTGCTCGAAAGCCGCGCATTTGAGCACACGCTCGTCATGGCTTCGGTCAGCGGCGGGGTGGACGGCGGCCTCGGTACCGACAAGCTCGTGAAGAATCTGCGCGGCCCGTTCGACGCGATCATCGTACTGCGCAACGTCGGGGCCAAGAAGGTTGCGTTGCCCCTGTTGACCGACAGCGACTCGCGCCAGATGCCCGATGCGCGCTTCACCAGCACGCTCGGCCGGATCACAAGCCTGGAGATCGGTGGCGCGATCGACAAGAAGTCGCTCGCCAGCCAGCTCGTGCGGCTCGGCTTTCCGATCGCACTCGGGGAACAATCGACGCTCGCGGGTCAGGGACTGAACGGCGCGTCGGTCAGCCCCGGCGGTGACCCGCTGCGGCCCCCGACCGGGGACCCAACACAGATCGTCGCTGCAGTCGGACAGACCGCACTACGCGCGCTCACTACGTTTGATGATTCGATCCAGCCCGCGCCGCCAATCGCAACGCCGCTCAAGGTCGGCGGCAAGTTGGTTCCGCAGTGGGCGCTGGTCCTGCTGATCGGCGCCCTCTTCTTTCCGCTGATTGTCACTTCGATCGACTCATGGGCTCGTGCGAGGCGCTGGCGTCATGTCAGCCGGCGCGGACTGCTCGCACCTGCAATCGCCACTGCCTGGCTTCTTCTGCTCGGCTTCCTGCTGCGCGGAGTTGGACTCACCGGTTTGATCGACGCGCCGCCGCTTGCGCCTGACCCGGGTGCAGTCACTGGAGGCGGCTCGATTGCAGTTGGCATATTCGTCGGAATTCTCGCTGTGCTCGGCGTTCTCGTTGCCGCCGCTTCGGCGCGCCAGGCGACGCCAAAAGGCGGCGAGGCGGGCTTTGCAGTGTGGGTCGTGTTCACGGGGCTCGCCGTGTTCGTGGTCAATCCGATTGCCGCTGGATTCTTGATCTTGTTGCTGCATCTCGTGGTCCTGCTGCTGTTGACCGGCGGCGCGAGACGGCGCCAGGTAATCGGATTTGGCCTGCTCGGAATACTCCCGCTGGCCGCCGCCTTCGCCTATTTCCCGGCGGCGTTCGGCATTTCGCTTGCCGGATCGTTGCGTTATCTCGTCCTGCTCGAGGCCGGCGGGTTCATCGGTCCGCTGACGCTTGCAGCCGGTTGCGCGCTGACTGCTGCAACTTCTACGTCCTTGATCCACCTTTTCTGGTCCGCGCCGCGCGAACCAAAAAACCGCCACCGACGCCCAACGTCAGATCCCTTTCAATAGTTGAGCGAAGGTTCGACATGTGTCGGATGTTGACTGGCACGCCACCTACCGACAACTTGATTGCAGCTCACCCCAAGTCCGCGGTCCAATCTGCAAAAAACCCCATATTGGCCCCCCCTAGCCCTCCGAGAGAGAAGTCGGAAGATTGCTACTCAGTATGCCCCTAACCCCCGAAGATGTCGACGCGTACGTCGTCAACGAACAGCGAGTCGCGGAGGCTCTGCTGGCGAAGATCGACAAGCTGGCCGACGAGCGCGCACGCTTTCGCCGCTCCCTGATCTACTCAGTCGAAATGATCGAAACCCCGGATTTCGACGCGGGCTCCCTCGGGGTCGAGTAGCGCGGCTCCACTGCCTTCGGTCACCCGACCGATTGCGGTCAGCGTTGTTCCGGTCTCGGCGACCGCTTTGCGAGCGGATTCCCAGCGCTCCTGCGGCAACGTGGCAAGCAGTTCGTATTCCTCTCCGCTTGCCGCGGCGAAGCGCGCATCGCTGACGGTCCCCGCAAGTGGGATCGATTCCAGTGAGATCTCCAAGCGGGCGCCGCTGGCCATGGCCACATGGCCGGCGTCGCGGGCGAGCCCGTCCGAGACATCGATCATCGCGGTCGCGCCGTTTGTTGCCAGCGCGGCCCCAGCTGCGAGCCGCGGCTTCGGGGCAAACTGTTTGGCGAGCGCCGGGTCGTCGGCAAAAGCGTCTCCGTTTGGCGGAATGCCACCGAGTAGTTGCGCGGCTCTGCCGAAGTCGCCGGTCACAGCGACGACGTCTCCGGGTTTCGCGCCGGAGCGTCGGACTATCGCGTCCTCGGAGGCGGCGTATCCGACAACCGTCACGCTCAGCCACAGCTCGCCAGCGGCTGAAAGGTCGCCTCCGGCAACGACTACGCCGTGCGCAGTGGCGGCCGCCTCGATTCCATCAGCAAGCGCAGCGAAGTCTTCTTCGCTCAAGGACTTGGGTACGCCGGCGGCGATGTAGATCTCACCCGGAGTCACGCCCATCGCCGCGAGATCCGACAGCGCGATCGCTACGGCCTTATGGCCGACCGCCTCAAGCGGCCAGTCTGCAAGTGTGAAGTCGACGTTTTCAACCACGGAGTCCACGGAGGTGACCGCCACTGCTCCTCCCGGGATCACGACAGCGGCGTCGTCGCCGCTCGGTACGACAATTCGAGCCGCCGAGCCGCCGAAGCGTTCGACCAGGCTGTGGATTCGAGATGTTTCAGACATCAGAAGGGAATTGCGATGATCAGCGAGTACGCGGTCAGAGCGATTGTGGCGATCTGCAGCCCGCGGCACTTACCGAGCGCGGCAAACGGCAACAGCCAGAGCAAGTACCAGGGCACGAGCCACGCGGAGGCGAGTAGCACGCCGAATGTCGCCCAGCCGGCGTTGCCGAGCCAGGTATCCGGTTGCTTGTAGCTGCGCCAGATCAAGTAGGCAACGACCGCGGCGAGGATGACCACCAACGCCATCCGCACCACGTCGGTGGCCACGCCGCGATCAACCCCAATCACTGCGTCGACCCCGTCGACGGTCACGTGAGGCAGCGACCAGCTGCTCGAGCGGTCCTGGTTTGAGGAGATCAGGTTCAAACCATTCAGAGCGTCCGAGCCAAACGCTACCAGTGCGGTGACGACAGTGAGGACCGCCGCGCCGAGCATCGCAAGGAACATCGCGAGCTTGCGCTGAGCCGCGGCGAGCATGAACACGAGCGGGACGGCGGCCGATGCTTTGACTCCGATTGCCAGCGCGCTGATGAATCCCCCAGCTGCGTCGCCCGCGCCGTCATCGCGCGAGAAAGCAAATGCAATGCCTAAGAACACGATCAACATCGTCAGCGCTTCGTTGTGGGCGCCGGCGACCACGTGAACGAGCGTTGCGGGCGAGAGCCCGACGATTGCGATCGCACGCACGCCGTCGGCACCCACTTTTGCGGCGATGGACTTGACGAGGAGCACGAGTCCAAGGCTGGATGCAACGGAGACGAGCTTCAAAGACCAGAAGGCAACTGCAACGCTGACCCAGGCCAACGGATACGTGAAGAGCGTGAAGAACGGGCCATAGACATCGACAGCGTCCTTGGATCCCGCGAAGCCAAATACGGGGTCGCTCGGAATGTCGAAAGGCCGGGAGTCGTACGGGTTCAGCCCGTGCTCAATGCCGAGACGGGCGTATGCGATGTAGCTGAAGACGTCCTGCGAGAGCAGCGGCGGCGCAAGAAAAAAGACCGCATGCAGGCCGACGACAGACCACAACAGCCAGCTCACGGGCAGCTTTGGCGCAAACCACACGACCAGCGCCCAGAGCAATGCTGACAGCATCAACGGCAGGTAATAGATCCAGCCCGCGTTGGGGCCAGCGAGCGACTCCGCACCAAAGACTCGATAGATCCCGATCAGCCAGGTGGGTGATCCGCCAACGGTTGCGAGCACGATCTGCGAGCCGACGACGGCCGGCGCCACCGCGAGCCAGAGGAATACAAGAACGAGCGCTCCGAGAGCCGCTTGCGCCCAGCGCAAACCGGCTTGAGTCACTGGCCGGGCGCCGCGCCGCCGGGCGCCGCGGGTGCTGGCGTCTCGGGCTGCTGAGGTGTCTCCTGCGGGGCGTCGTTGCCTCCGCCGTCGCTGCCTCCGCCACCGTTTTCGGTGGCCGGCTTCTTCTTGCCCTCGGTGTAGGTCTTCTTCTTGTCGTCGAGCGCATCGTTCGTGCCCTCGGATCTGCCCTGTCGGGCGTACTTGCCCGAGAACGGCTTCGAGACGAACGGCGTCTCGGGCTTCGGGAAGTCCTCGCAGCGGTCGCCGATCGCGGCCTTCATGAACTTGGTCCAAATGTCGGTCGGGAGCGTTCCTCCGGCGACGCTGGCCACGCCTTCAACGTTGTTCATCGAGCGCTGCGCGTTCGGGTAACCCATCCACGTTGCGGTGGCGAGCGTGGGCGTGTACCCGACGAGCCAGGCGTCGCGGAAGTTGTCGGTCGTTCCAGTCTTGCCGGCGGCCGGACAGGTGAAGCCACCCCTGCGCACGCCGGTCGCAGTGCCGGCGGCGACGTTCTGCTCGAGAATCTTCGTCACTTCGTAGGCCTCGCCGTCGGTGAAGACGCGCTTTCGCTGGACCTTGTAGGTGCTGTCGTTCGTGGTTCCGGGGAAGTCCACCTTCGATATGACCAACTGCTTGGAGCGGATACCACCGGCGGCGAGTGTCGCGTAAGCCTGGCTCATCTCAAGCGGCGAGACGCCGTTCTCGAGGCCGCCGAGACCCTCCGCCGGGTACCCGTTGAGTTTCGAGCGGATACCCATCATCCGCGCCGTGCGCTTGACGTTGTTCGGGCCGACATCCATGTCGAGCTGGATGTAGACCGAGTTGTCCGAGGCGACCGTGGCCTTCACGAGGTTCTGGCTTCCGCTGTAGGTATTCGCGTAGGTCGCGACCTTGATCGGTCCCCAGGGCGTGTTCTTGATGTCAATCGGGCGCGACGTGTACGTCGTAGTGGCGGGATCGATCCCCTGGCGGATCGCCGTGAGCAAGACCATCGTTTTGAAGGCCGAGCCCGGCTGGCGCGAGCCCTGCGCTGCAAGGTTGAACTGACTCTGTCCGTAACCGCCGCTGCTTGCCATCGCGCGCACGTACCCCGTGCGCGGATCGGTCGCAACGATTGCGCTCGACGGGTCGCCCGGTGTGGGAAGCGTGGATTTGATCGCCTCGCGCGCAGCAGTCTGAAGGCGCGGGTCAATCGTCGTGTAGATCTTCAGACCGCCCTTTCGCACGGTGTTGATTCCGTACTTGTCGATCAGCTGTTGCTTGACGTAGTCAAAGAAGTACGGCTCACGGATCTTCGTGTAGCGCGTTCCGCGGTCCAGGCGCAGCTTGCTTTGTGCGGCCGCATCGGCCTCGGCCCGAGTGATGTACCCGCGCTCGGCCATCTTGTCGAGTACTTCCGCGCGGCGCACGAGCGCCGCCTGCGGATTGAGGAAGGGGTTGTAGTCGGTCGGCGCCTGGGGCAGCCCGGCGAGCATCGCGCACTCAGAGAGGTTGAGGTCGTTCGCGTTCTTGGCAAAGAAGGTCTGCCCAGCGGCCTGCAGTCCCATTGCTGACTGGCCGCCGACTGTGCCGTACGGTGCGGTGTTCAGGTACTGACCGAGGATCCAGGTTTTGCTGCGCTGGCGCTCGAGTTCGTTGGCGAGCTTTGCCTCGCGGATCTTGCGCTTGAAGTCACGTTTCGGGTCCGATATGTAAAGGTTGCGCACGAGCTGCATCGTGATCGTCGATCCACCTTGGACGGTCTTTCCACTGCTTGCGTTCTTAACTGCTGCACGCACGATCGCCGTGTAGTCCACGCCGCCGTGCTCATAGAAGCGCTCGTCCTCGATTGCGATCGTCGCGTCCTTGCAGTCCTGCGGAAGGCGTTTCCAGGCGACCGGCGTGCTGATCTCGTCGGCTTGGATGTATCCGAGCAACTCGCCGTTGGCGGCGTATACGGCGGAAGTGAGACCGCGGTTGACCGGCTTGCCCAGCGGCGGCGCGCCGTTGGCGAGTGCAATCACGTATCCGATTGCCGAAAATCCTGCGATCGCGCCCAGCGACACGAGTACGACCAGTCCAATCGCCAAGGGGCGATGGGCGGTGCCGCGCCGCGAGCGGCGTTTGCGTCTTTCTCGTGCAGTCATCCTGGGGGTGTTCGTGCGTTCTCTGAATCTTCGCCGAGGCGCGGTACAAACCTGCGCTTCGCTGCGCGATCACACAGCTACAGAACACACACAGAACACACTCTCGGGCGTGTTCGATGCGGTGCTCAGGCAGCTTGCGAAGGCCCTTCCAGCATACCGGCGTCGCTCAAAATCGCCACTACTTGCTCGCGGGTGGCAAATCGCTGGGTGGCCTCGTGGCCAGCGGTGGTGCTGAAGGAGATGAGAATCTCGAAGCGATCAACCGCGCAATCGCCGAGCGAAATCGTTGTGTCGTCGAGCTTCTCTCGCAGCAGCTGAATCGCGGCAGTGGCCTTGTTGGGCGCAATCTCGATCGAAGCATCGACATCGACGACCGTCCCGGCGATCGTGTAGTTCTCGAGCGGCGTCGTCGCGATCGCCTCGTTTGGTATCACCAGTCGGTGCCCGGAGGGGAGCCTTACGAAGGTGTAGGTCAGCGTGATGTCCTCGACGCGCCCGCGATTGTCCTGCCACGCAATCACGTCGCCTATGCGGAATGGCTGCACCGTGGCGAGCATCATTCCCGAGACTGCGTTGGCGAGCACTGCACGAGACGCAAGACCGACCGCCACTCCGACAACGGCGCTTGATGCCAACAGCGCGGTCCCCAGTGGTTTCAGTGCGTCAATCTGCGCGAGCGCGAGGAAGATACCGAGCATTGCGATGCTGAGGACGATCAGTCTGCGCACCAGTCGCAGGCGCGTGACGGCCGATTTGCTCAGCGGCTCGCTGTCGCGAACGCTGGAAATGCGCATCGAGCTGCGCTGGAGGAATCTGTCGACGAGTTTTGCCACGACAAGCGCGACGACGCTGATCGCGAGCGCAATTATCCACTGCGAGTTGGCGTCGATGAAAGTGGCTTTGGCGAGGATCAGCATGGGCAACCGGTTCTTCGGCCACAATATGCCGCGTGACCGACGCTCCCTTTGATCCGCCGACCGGCGAGCCGCGACCTCTGCCCGAGATGCCCGTCGCTGGTCCGCCTGTCGTGCCCCCTCCAACGACGCCGCTGCCCCCCGGAACGCCCCCTCCCGGATCGCTCGGTCCGACCGGTGCGGAGCGCTGGCGTTGGTACTACGCGGCCTACGCGTTCTTCGGCTCGTTGATCGTGTCGCAGGTCGTGGTGCTCGTCATCGGTGGTATCTGGGCCGCCGTAGGGGACAAGGATCTCACGCAGTTGCAGGACAGCTCCGGCTTCATCGTTGCTGCCTCGGCGGTCAACGAACTCTTCTTCATCGCCACGGCCGTCTTCGTCGCCCGCATGTCCGGGAGCTTCCATTGGCGGGACTTCGGCCTCGTTCGCTCGCCGTTGCGGAGAACGGTCGTGTTGACCGTCGCGATGCTGATCAGTTACTTCGCGTTCCTCGCGATCTACAGCCAGCTTGTGCAGCTCGCTCCCGATGACGCACCCGAGAAGCTGGGGGCAAACGCAGGCAACCTGCAGATGCTCTTCTTCGCACTACTGGTAGCGGTGCTCGCCCCGATTGCCGAGGAGGTCTTCTTCCGAGGGATGATCTTCCGCGCGCTGTGGAATGGGATCGGACTCTGGCCCGCCGCGATCGTTTCGGCACTGCTCTTCGGATCGCTCCATTTTGACGCGTTGACCAGCGAGCGCCTGCTTCAGGTGATCCCGATTGCAGTGCTTGGCATCTCGTTCGCACTGCTCTATGCGTGGAGCGGAACCCTCTACGCGGCGATTGCACTGCACGCGACCAACAACGCGGTCGCGGTGGCTGCGTTCGCAGAGAAAAACAACTCTGACTTCGGCCTGGCGCTTGTCGCAGTGCTCTGGGTTCTGATGATGTTGGGCTGCGGGCTGGGGCACCGTTTGACAGACAAACGGATCGAGCGTCCGAGGGGTGGACTCACGGGCGGCGGCGACGGCCCCGTCGAATATGCTGTACCGAGATGACCGCGCGCATGCTCACATCGGGATCGGTTTCCTGCGCCGCCGCGATTTTTGCGATGCTCGCTCTGGCGCTACCGGCATTCGCAGAACCGACTGGAGCCACAGACCGATCGACTGCCATCACTGGCGTCACCGGACCGTCTGGAGTCTCGGGAGCAGCAAGGAAGAGGTCCAGCTCCAAGGCCAAAACGGCCAAGCTGAAAACGTTCTCGCTCCGTGCCGAAGGCGCCTACCGCTACAAGGGTCGCGGGTACGTCTTGCCGCGAACCAATCTCGTGATTCGCGGCCGCGTGGAGACCGTCCTCGGCGCGGAGGTCAAGATCCGCATCCTCAAAAATGGCAAGCTGATCAAGAGCGAAAACGTCGTACTCGACTCCGCTGGTTCAACCAGCAAGTTTCGTTATTCATGGCGCGCTGGCAAGGAGGGCAGGTACGCGATCAAGCTTGAGCTGACCGACGAACAGAAGTTGCTCGCGGGGGCCGGCAAGGGCACCACGGTCTCGGTCGTGCGTACGAACATCCGCCCCGGCAGTCGCGGCGTCGCCGTGCGTCTTTTCCAAAACCGTCTGCGCAGCCTCTCTTACGTCGCGCCGCTCAACGGTCGCTTTGACGCCGGCACCGGTCGCGCCTTCATCGCCTTCCGCAAGGTCAACGGAATGTCCCGCAGGGCCGCCGCAGGTTCGAGCGTCGCACGCAAGCTCGCGGCGGGCACGGGTGGCTTCCGGCTTCGCTATCCGGGCGCCGGGCGCCACATCGAGGTCAGTACGAGCAAGCAGATCATGGTTATGGCCGACAAGGGCAAGGTCACCCGGATCTACCACGTCTCAACCGGAAAGTCTTCCACGCCGACGATCCGCGGCACCTACCGCGTGTACCGGAAAGATCCGACCACGAACGCCAAGGGAATGGTCAAGAGCAGCTACTTCATCCGTGGATATGCAATCCACGGATTCAAGGATGTGCCGATTTTCGGTGCCAGCCATGGCTGCGTGCGCGTCCCCATCCCGAACGCTTCGTCGATCTTCCGCTGGGTGCGCATGGGCACCCGCGTCGACACCTATTTCTGAGCTGACAGTCCGCTAACGCGAACCGGCTGTGAAGCCGTCATGCCGACCGCGTTGCGCACCGGCGTCACTCGCTGGCCCGCTCATTTCGATCCACGCCGCGAGTGCTCGCAGGCCAAGCAGGAACACGAGCATGCCGAAGACGAAGGCCGCGCCGCGCATCGCCCAGACGTTGCCGTCGCCGAGCTTCCTCCCGATCGACTCGCCGGGCGAGGTGATCGCGTCGTTGGCCTTGTCGAGGTTGGCACGAAGTTTTCCGTTTTCATCCGCAGTGAGGCGTCCATGCTGGTCGCGCGCCGTCGCGACCCGCGCTCCACCACTGGTCGCCAACTGTGCCTGCTGCTTCGACGCTGAACCGAGCTCGTCCCAGACGAACAAACCGAAGCTGACGGCGACTATCGCCGTCAGGAGTATCGATGCAACGCGGAGAAGTCCCGAGACGTTCATGTCCCGTCCAGCTTTCTTGGATTGCCGATGCGGATTTCGGCTGAATTTTCTTGGCGGTTGCTCCGTCGCGAACGGAGTGACGCCGGGGCAGACATCGCACCCTGCATCGAGTTTCGGCTGGGACCGCCCGAGCCTTGAGTCCAATGGGGCGGACACTCCAAGCTGAATGTCCACTCGCATCCCGCTCTGAGTCTGGAATTGCACTCCGTGGTCATTGTGTCTACGATGCTCAGCGGCTATGGATGCGCGCGACACTTTGATTGCTGAACTTCGCGAACACGCGCTCGTGATCGGCGAAGTAGTTCTGACCAGCGGGAAGACCGCGCAGTACTACGTGGACGCCAAGCGCGCGATCCTGCAGAGAACGGGGTTCATGGCGCTCGGCGAACTCGTCGCAGACTTCGCGACGGTGGTCGGAGCAACCGCCGTGGGCGGAATGACGATGGGTGCCGACCCAGTCGCCTGCTCGGCACTTGCCGTGGGCTCCGACGCCAAGGCCTTCTTCGTGCGCAAGGATCGCAAGGAGCACGGCCTGCAGCGCTGGGTCGAGGGACCGTTGCTCGCTCCGGGCGAGCGCTGCCTGATCGTCGAGGACGTCGTCACCACGGGCGGATCGACGCTCCAGGCGATCGAGCGCGTCAAGGACGAGGGATTTGAAATCGTTGGAGTCTGCGCCGTGCTCGACCGGCTTGCAGGCGGCGGAGAGGCAATTGAGGCTGCTGCGGGAGCGCCCTACCGTGCCTTCACCACTATCGATGATGTGCATCCCGACCGGCCAGACCGATAAACCAACTGTCGGGACCTGGTTACAGCTGTACTTAGTACTTGGGCAGGCTGACTGGCTACGGATGAGCCGCTTCAAATCGAAAAAAGAACTCCGACTCGTAATGGACCAGGTGATCGCGACGCTCTGCGATGACACGGAGGTCGGCCCGCAGCTCAAAGCCCTGGGCACGCCCGTCGAGATCACCTACAAGGATTTCGACATCACGGTGAACATCCGTGCCGGCGAAGACGGCGAGTCAAATCTCGTCTGGGTCTGGTCCAAGCGCGTCAAGTGGGATCCGACTACCCGCATCGAGGTGACGTCAGATGTCGCCAACCAGTTCATGCAGGGCAAGCTCCAGGTGGCCAAGGCCCTCGCGCTGCGCAAGGTCAAGGTGAAGGGCTCACTGACCGCCGGCCTGCGCATCGTCGCGATCTGCGGTCCGGCCTTCGAGCACTACCGCGAGCGCGTGACCAGCGATTTTCCTCATCTCGTCGTCTGAGGTAGTTTGAGCGCCATGCTCGGGCGCGCGAGGCCAACAAGCTTGCTCGACTGGGGGATCCTCGCTTCGTATCTCGTCGCGTTGCTTCTGATTGTCTGGGCCGTCCTGGTCGTGGACTGGTGGTCCACGGCGATCAGGTTGATCGATCCTGAACTTGGGAGCGGAGTGCCGAGCGCCTCGCTGACCAGGGACGGGCAGACGCTGCTCAGCGGCTACCCCGGCACCGCGATTGCCCTCTTGCTGATCGTCCCGTGCGGCTGGTTCCTGTCTTACCGAAACCGGATCGCTTCCGTCATGCTCGGGCTGTTCGGGATCGGGCTGACGATTGTCGCGGGCCTGCTCGATCCACTGGTCACGGGTCTCGTGACGACGAACGCGTGGATTCCCGCCGCCATCGCGTGGTTCTTCTATTTCGGAGCGCTGCTCACGGCGCTTTCGACGCAGGACCCGCAGTTAGAGTTGGAACCGCGCCCCGATAGCTCAGATGGATAGAGCGCTTCCCTCCTAAGGAAGAGGCCGCTGGTTCGACTCCAGCTCGGGGCATTCAGGTCGATCAACGACCGGCGAGTCCGCGTCGTGGACGGCTCGGTAGGTCTTTGGTTGGGGGTGGCAGTGACCATACGAGATCTGCTGCAGCCGAGCGGTCTTTCACGCCGAGCACGCGGTACGCGTTCTCAAGATGTTTCTGGACGGTGCGCTCGCTGATGCCCAGGCTGGCGGCGGCGTCGCGGTTTGAGCGACCGCGCGCGATCTCGGCCAGGACCGCGGCCTGCCGTTTGCTGACGCCGAGCTCGACCAGCGCGACGATCCGAGTGGCGAGATCGCCGGCCGCCAGCGTGGGCCGGGCGGCAAGCTCCTCCCGCAGTGCAGTGTGCTCGATCGCGTTGCGCCAGGCCTGGATCAAGAAGGGCCGAGCGGCATTCAGGAGGTCGCGCTCGGCGTCGCTGAAATCTACGTGGGTCCGGCTGATGGCGATCGCGATCACGCGCTCGGGAGCCGAGGGCAGGATCACCGCGATCTGATGCTCGACGCCCATGGGCTTGTAGACCTGGCGGTAGAGCTCCAAGCTCACGAGTTCCTGTCGGGAAATCACATCGGAGAATCTGTACGCCCGTCCGTCCTGCGTCTTCAAGTACCGCGCGAGCAGCGGATTCTCATGCGCGTATTGGCCGAACAACCGGAACATCTCCTCCGACTGCGGCGGGCGGACGACCGCGATGATCCCGTCGGGATCGGGGCCGATGTCGTTGATCGAAATGAACTCGCTCGGAAGGCTCCGATCGAGCGCAACGAGCATCCCATCGATCAGCTCGTCGAGATCGAGCATCCCCTGGACCTCACCGACGAGTTCGAGTAGTGCTTTTTCCTGCTTCACGTCGATCGATGCTACGCGGATTTGGCGTAGCGCGTCCGGCGCCCTCCGCGCAGCGGGCGTAGGATTTACGCCTTGGCGCACCGAGGCTCGGGCCTGGTGCAAGTACAGGAGGACTGCAATGACTTTCCGGCGTTCCGCACTTGTTATCACTGCGCTCGCGGCACTCGCGATCGCTCTTCCGACATTCGCCAGCGCGGCGAAGGCACCGATCTACCACGTCTACTCGAAGTGCAGCAAGAGCACGGGAATCTGTTCCGCCTCTGCCTACCTGAACAAAAAGCAGACTCGTGCCGTTTCGCTTGGCGTCTCCAAGAAGTGCAGCGACGGTTCGTATATCTCGATCTCCTTCAGCGGAAGCACCAAGGTCTCGAGCAAGGGCAAGTTCAGCGTCACCGTTGACGTGACCAATTACGACCGGACCGCCGGAGTTTCGGTCGCAGGAGTCGGCAAGATCGACGGCAAGGTCAAGAAGAAGGAGAAGGTCACGCTCGACTACTCGATCGACAAGGCTCCGGCCGCCTGCGCAGGTCTGCTCAGCGGGTCGAACACGGCCAAGTACAAGGGCACCCAGTCGGGAGGATGATTGGTTGACTGGCAATCGGATCGGCGCCACGTGGATCAACGAGCAACTTCTTCGGCCGCAAGGCGGCGGGTGATCGATCCCGCGACATGAAGTCACTGAAGAAGGCCGGCTGCAAACTCGGCGCGGTCAAATGAACTCGATCGTCAGGCCCACCATGGCGATCAAGATCGTCGTCCAGATGATCGCGCTGGTGGTGAGTTTGCGGTCCAATCCGTAGTTGTTGGCCAGCAGCAGGTTGTTGAGGCCGGTCGGCATCATCGCCTGGAGAACGTAAGCGTTCGGGACCTTCGTGACCCAGCGGTCCATCGCCAACAGGAATAGCGGCAGGAAGCTCAACTTCAGCAGGCCGGCAATCGCGACCGGCTTGGTCAGCTTGGGCGGGAAGCTCAACTTGTCGAGCTCGCTCTCGTGGCGCACGACGATTCCGACTGCGAAGAATCCGGCCGGCAGAATCGCGTAGACCAGGAGGTGCGTGATATCGCGTGCCCATTGCGGTGAGAGCGACTCCGGCGCGAGCAGCGCGAGCACCGCCGTGTAGAGCAGCGGGTTCTTCGTGAAGTAGGACTTGAGGCGATCTCTCGGCGTGTCAGCGTGCGTGCCGTAAGCGGCGCCGATCGAGAACGCGATGAACACCAGCGACGGCAGCATCACGACGATGTCGTAGATGATCGCGGAGTCGAGCGCCCCGGTGCCGAGCGAGACGCTTGAGAACGCGTAGCCGAGATACGCCGTGTTGCCCATCACCGCGCAACAGACGAACGCGCCAACCTGCGGCCGCGAGAGGTCGAGCCGATTGGCGATCGCGAACGACACTGCGACCAGCAGGAGGTTGCCGATCCAGCCGACGGCGAGGGCCTTCCCGGCTTCGATCGTGAACTCGAAATGCGCGAGGTTGAAGAACAACACCGGCGGGATGATCACCCAGAGCACGACATCCATCAGGCGCTTGGCAAAGTGCTCCGAAGTGTCCGGTCGGCGATGCGCATAGAACGCGCCGAGCGAGCCCGAGACGATCATGGTGACGACGATCCAGATCAACTGAGCGCTCCACGTAGTTGCACGGCGGCGTCTTCGGGAGCGACCGGGTTGATCCCGACGCCCGTGCCGAGCTCGAAGCCGGCCGGCTGCCCGAGCCTGGGCGCGATCTCCATGCGCCAGCTGTAGCCCTGCGCGTCGCGCGGCGCCGTTCGGATCCAGATGTTCAGCGGCGGGGCGGCGCCTTCGCCGAACTCGATCGCTCCGGCGACGGCCATCAACGCCGTATGAAGCATCGCGGTCCCGCGCGAGGCGCTCGCTTCGAAATGCGGCTCGGGCTTGCGCGGAATGATCGCCATCCGGTACGGCGTCGGTGAAGCGAACGGCGCAATCAATGCGACCGAGTCGTCGATCGCAATCAGCCGCTCCCCGCCGCGGATCTCCTCGACAAGCAGGTCCTCCAGCAGAGTGCGCCCCTGGGTGTGCTCGAAGTAGGCGCGCATCCGCTCGCGTTCGCGCGCGATCGGTGGCGGCACGAACGGCAGTGCGAAGAGTTGGGCATGGGTGTGCGGGAGCGTTGCGCCGGCCTCGACTCGCTCATTCACGCAGAGGTGCACGTACTGGGCGGGGCTGCCGGCGTGCGCCGAGATGCGCGCGGCCCAGGCGGCCGTCACGGCGTCGAGCTCCTCGAGTGAAAGCTCGGCCAACGAGCGCACGGCCCGCGGGGAGTTCACGATCACCTCGTGCATCCCGGCCGCAGGCGCCTCGACGAGCAACTGGGGCATGCCGCGCGTCATCCCCAGCGGGTCCGTCATGCCGCTCGAGGGCATCTCTTGCGGGTAGCCCTGGTCAAGCGCCGGGTACTTGTTCGGCACGGCACGCACTCGCCAGCCCGGGGTGTCCGGCGCGCTGCCATCGGGGCGATCGGCCCAGAGTTCCGGCGGAGTGAGCGCCTCGTTGCCCTCGGCGAAGGGGTCGTCATCGCCCAGCTCCTGGGGTGGCGACATCTTCGGCCAGGCGTGCGGCCTTTCCGAGCGTTGATTGGCGACCATCGTGCGAAGGCCGCTCATCGGATCGATGCGCGCCTCGGGCATTGCTGAGAACCCTAGGCGTACTGAGCTACGTCGGCGATGCCGCGCGGGCCGGGGCCTACGTACTTGGCGCTCGGGCGAATCAGGCGACCCGTGATCTTCTGCTCAAGGATGTGCGCCGACCAGCCGGCAGTTCGCGCGCATGCAAAAAGCGGCGTGAACAGGTCTGGTGGGACCTCGGCGAAGTCAAGAACCACTGCCGACCAGAATTCAACGTTCGTGGCAAGCACGCGGTCGGGCTTGCGGGCCTGAAGTTCTGCGAGGGCCGCCTTCTCGAGCGCCTCGGCGACGACGTAGCGCGGGGCGTCGAGTTCTTTGGCCGTGCGGCGCAACACGCGAGCGCGCGGGTCCTCTGCGCGGTAGACGCGGTGGCCGAAGCCCATCAACCGGTCGCCGCGGTCGAGCGCGTCCTTGACCCATTTGTCGGCGTCGCCGGATTCCTCAACGCCATCGAGCATGTCGAGCACGCGCGAGGGTGCGCCGCCGTGGAGCGGTCCGCTGAGCGCACCGACCGCTCCCGAGAGCGCGGCTGCCACGTCGGCGCCGATTGACGCGATCACACGCGCCGTGAAAGTAGAGGCGTTCATTCCGTGTTCGGCGGCGCTGATCCAGTAGGCATCGATCGCCTTGACGTGGCCGGGATCTGCCTCGCCGCGCCAACGGGTGAGGAAGCGTTCTGAAATTGAATTGCAGTTGTCGATCTCGTTTTGTGGGATCGGTGGGTGACCGATGCCGCGCGCTGACTGCGCGACGTGGCTGAGCGCCATGACGCTGCTGCGGGCGAGATCTGCGCGGACTTGCTCTGGTTCTAGGTCGAGGATTTCTTCAAATCCCCACTCCGAAGACAGCATCGCCAGTGACGCCTGAAGATCAACACGCGCGTTGCCGGTGCGGACCGAAAGCGGGTGCTGCTCGGCCGGCGGCAGGCCGGGCGCATACGCGCCGTCGACCAGCAATCCCCAGACCTGTTCAAACGGCACTGCGCCGACGAGGTCCTCGATATCCACGCCGCGATATCGGAGCGCGCCACCCTCGCGGTCGGGCTCCGCGATCTCCGAAGCGAATGCGACGACTCCCTCGAGACCATCCTGTACTTCCGGGTGCTGTGACAAATCGATCGCGGGATTCATATTCGCTGGAAATATGGCAGATCAGTTGGTCGGGCCGGCTTTGAGCGGGCCGGCGTAGCGCTCGATCAATTCCCCCAGCTCTGCGGCCGATCTGATCTGGCCGATCGCGCTGTGCACGAGTCGTCCCTGGCTGTCGTAAATGTTTGTCACCGGCGGGCGCCCCGGCGGAGGAAACTCCTTGGAGATCTGCACGTTCGGGTCGCTGTAACTGGGGTACGCCATGGGAAATCTGCGCATGAACTGCTTGGCCTTCGCGTTGCTGTCGGACACGTTCACACCCAGGAACGCGACGCGATTTCCATACTTCTTGGCGGTCGCCTGCAGAGCGGGGGCCTCGGCCGCGCATGGAGGGCACCAACTTGCCCACTTGTTCACCACGATCGGCAATCCCTTCAGAGACTCGAGCCGAGCCCTGAATGCCGGTCGCCCGCCGGGCAGCAGTTCGCTGGCCTGCTCCGTTATCGCCACCAGCCGCGGGTCGGCGCCGTCGACATTCGGCATCACATCGGCAAGCGTTGTGCGCGTGGAAGGGCTGCTGCCACCGCAGCCAGAGACCGTTGCGATCATTGCTGTGAGGCAAATAGCCATCAATAGTCGGCGAATCATGCGGTAGACGCTATAATGAACGCTGTTACTCCGCCCCCGCAGGGCAATCCGAACCGAAGACTTTCACTTTCGGATAACCGCGGCGGCAACGGTTCTTCTTTCCTCGCGCTCGAGCTTTTCTCGCTCTTTCGCCCGGCCCGGTTTCTTTTTCTCCGAGCGCGTCCGTACCGAACCGTTCTCGCAGTTTGCTGCATAAATGCATGACATCAACACTCAATGACTGACAAGGTTGTCGCCCCCACGCCCGACGAGCTCGAGCGCGTCGAGGACTTCATCCGTGAGCCTGTGCTGCTCAACGGTGATGATCCCAAGCTCGCGCTTGCTGCGGGCACGATTCGCCGCCGCGCGTTTGACGCTGCGTTGGCCGAGATCGAGTCGGGAGCTGAAGAGGTCTCCCGCGACTGGGCACGCACCTACGCGCTGGCGCTGGGCCTTGAGCGCGAGATCTCAGTCCCCGAGCCAAAGCTTGTAGACGGCACAGTCCTGAACGCCCACCAGGTCGATGTGCTCTCGGGAACGCTCGCGGCGCTGATGAGCGACGACGAGACGCTCGACGGCGCTCCATATGCCGACGGCGGAGAGTTCGACGAGGAAGATTTCGAGGACGAGGTCGAGGACAGCGGCCAGGACGACTCCGACGACATCGACGCAGACATCGACTGGGACGTATTCGAGGACGAGGAAGAGGACGAGAAGGAAGACACTGCTGAATACGTCCTGACCGGTGAGCACAAGGTCGGGAGTCACGTCTCTTCCGATGCCGCCGCCTACGACGCCGAGGAACAACTTCCCGAACAGCCCGAAGACCCGTACGCCGCACGCCGCTTCTGGTTCGAGCACGCGACTGGGGCCGGTAAGTCTGTCGCCGCACTGGGATTTGTCGAAGCCTGTCGCACGGGCGGAGTCCTGATCCTCACCCACCGTCGCAACCTGGTCGACCAGTTCATCGGCGAGCTCGTGGACCGTGGCTACAAGGATCGCCTCTCGCCGCCGATGCTCGGCTCTGATGGGCACATGAACGGCCCGGTCACAGTCGAGACCTACCAGTGGTACGTGCGCCACGCCGGAAACATCTCGGACGTCTACACGATCGTCATTTGCGACGAGGCCCACACCGCGCTTGGTGAAAAGACCTCAGCCGCGATCAGGAAGTGGAAAGAGCCTTACTTCATCGGCATGACCGCGACCGGCGCGTTGATCGCCCGCCACGTCACGGACCTCTTCCCGACTCAGACTTCTCGTTTTGATTTGGCTCAAGCGGCGCGCCGCGGAGTCATCGCGCCACTGCGCTGCGTGCGTATTCCTCCCGGGCCGGGTGTTCGAACAATCGCCAACGTGCCTCTGCGGCGCGGCGAGGTCGATCAAGACTTTGACCAGGAAGAACTGGCCGCGCTGCTTGACCAGGCGCCGTTCAACCTGGCGATTGCGGACCTCTACCGTGCACGCTTCAAGGACATGCCCGGCGTTGTCTACGCCGCGGGCGTGAAGCACGCCTACAACGTCGCCGAAGCATTCCGTGAATTCGGGATCAAGGCGAAGGCTGTCTCTGGGGAGACACCAAAACGCGAGCTGGCCGAAACGCTGGCCGCATACGAGCGCGGTGAGGTTGACGTTCTCGTCAACGCGCAGCTGCTCGCCGAAGGCTGGAACTCGCCGCGCGCGACGGTGTGCATGCACCTTGCGCCGACGGCTTCCAAGCGGATCTACCAGCAGCGCGTGGGCCGCGTTACTCGTCGCCATCCGGGCAAGGAGGCAGGCATCGTCGTCGACTTCGTGCATCCGGCAACCGCCCACGACGACCCTGTCGTCACGTTGCACTCCTTGCTCGTTCGCGATGTCTACCGCGGCGGCGCGATCGTCGTCGGTCCGGTTCGCCGTGGTCGCGGACGTCGCCTGCGCGTTGAACGCCGGGTGCTGCCGGTCACCCCTGATCCCGAGCGCCGCGCGCAGATCTTCGAGCGCGAACTCTGGAGAATCTCTGTGAGCAACCTTGATTGGGGCGAGCAGGGCGTTTGGGCTCGCCTCGCGGGCCGCAAGGCAAACGCCAACAACTGGCGCCGCGCCCGCGCGATGATCCAGCACGACCGCACCGGTGAACTGCGTCGCACTCTGTTTGTCGAAGCGCTCGAGACCAACAGGCACCGCGCCGTCAGACTGCGTGCGCTGCAGGACCTCGCCAACTCGAAGGACGCTGACGCGTACGACCTTGCGATTGAAATCATCGGCGGCTGGCAGAAGGACGAGCGCCGCGAGGCGACCAAGCTGATGCTCAAGGCGATCGCCGACAAGAACGTCGGCTCACGCGAGCAGTCACAGGCCTGGATCTGGATCCTCGCCAGTTACACCCGGGAACTGCACGAGCAGTATGCAGTCCAGCGCTGGCCCGAGACCAAGCGGCTCCTCGGATTACTTGTCAACTCTTCAGGACCTGCCCACGGCCGTAACGCGCGCCGGATAGTTCAGGAAACGCGCAAGCAGGATCTGCGTCTCGCGTCGGCGATCCTCGCCGCAGCAGTCGCCCACTCGCCGGAGGCCGAAGAGGCCCTGCGCGGAGGCCGAAATCGTTTGGCCCGCAAGCCCGCAGCGCTGGCCCGCGAACTCGGTCGCAACTTCCCGAAGGCGCGCGGACGCAAGGGCCGCCGTCGTCGCGATGAGGGCGGCGGCAAGAAGGGCGGCAAGAAACGCCAGAGGAACGGCGCGGCCAAGACTGGAAGCGCAGAGGATGTCGTGGATGCGGTGGCCGAGAGCCAGGAGACGCCCAAGACTCGCAAGGGCGATCGTGGCAGCGAAGATCAGCCGAAGAAGAAGCGCCGCCCGCGCAACAAGAAGCCAGCCTCTGATGACGGCGGCAACGATCGCAATGGCGGTTCCGGCAATGGCGCCGAGAAGGACAGCTCAGCGAAGAAGGAAAGCCCTGAAAAGAGCGGATTCGAGTGGGGCGACGCCCCGGCCAAGAGCGACAACAAGAAGCCCAAAGGCGACGAGCCAAAAGTCCCAGTCCTCGGAAGCTTCGAAGAACTCTCCCGCAGCGACTAGTCCTACCTGAGCCAAAAAGTCCTACAAGGTTGCCACTTTGTCGTAAAAAACCGCGTAGGTATGCGGTTAGTGCAGTTCGAGGTGGACTTCGCCGGCTCCGATTGAGACTTCGGTTCCGTCTGACTGGCGCACGCGCAAATTCCCATTTTCGTCGATGCCATTCGCGATGCCCGCGCCACCATCCCACGAGATTTCGCGGCCGAGTAACGCGTCGCGTTCCTGCCATGCCCGAACGAGTTCGGCCTCAGGCGCGCCGATCCAGTAGTCCAGCCGCGCCAGCAGCGGCTTCAGCGCATCGACCCCTGGATCCAGTCCAAGCGTCGCCGCAGTCTCCCGCAGCTCCTCGGGCATGTCCTCAAGCCGCACGCGCGTGTTCAGTCCAATCCCGATCACGACCCACGACTTCTCCGGATCCTGATCGGCTCGCGCCTCCACCAAAATCCCGCCGACCTTGCGTCCGCCGATCCAGACGTCGTTGGGCCATTTGATCTCTGCCGAAACTCCGGCCAAGTCCTCGCACGTCTCAGCCACCGCCAAAGCGGCCGAGAGCGGCGCGAATCGGTGGCTCGACTCAGCCGGCCGCAAGATCACGCTCATCAGCAGGGCGCTGCCGGCTGGGGCAACCCACGTGCGACCTTGACGACCTCGACCGGCTGTCTGTTCACCGGCCGTGAAAACCGTCCCGTGAACCGCGCCAGCCGCCGCCTTCTCCTTCGCAAGCGCATTGGTCGAATCGACCACATCCAAATGAATATGCGGATGGCCCAGTGCCCCGGTCACGCGCGCAGAATCCTCACAACTTTGCCGGGCTCGAGCCGCAGCAGATGGGCGGCATCGCCCCCGCTGACCGAGATGCTGAGCGAGCCGGTTGAGTCGACCAGCAGCAGCGGATCACCGCTCTCAGCTGCTGCGTAGGTGCGCGCGTAGACAACTTGGCGCCGCATGTCGTCGGTATCAATTTCGATTGCGGTGCCGGGATCGATCGCACCCAAGTCAGAGGGCGTCGCCGCGAGCCGAGCGTTTCCGTAGTGATCGATCGCCAAAACTGCCGTTGTCAATTCGCCGTCAATCATGGACGTGCGCGGCCGCACAAGCGAGACAAGATCGTCGTGGTCGATCGCAACTCCGCACTCCACTGTCGCCGCGCCGGCCGCGATATTCGCGGCGACGGGCGAGAAGATGTCGCGCCCATGAAATGTGTCCGATACCGGCTCGAGCCGCCAGGGCGAGTGCGAGATTTCGAAGGCCGCCTTCGCGCCGCCGCACGCCTCGATGGCACCGGCGAGCAGCCCATTGTCCGGACCGATGAAGACCCTGCCGTCATCGGCCTCGACTGCGAGCGCGCGTCGCGCAGTCCCCACACCCGGGTCGACCACGCCGACCACAACCGCGTCGTCAGGCAAAAAGGCCACGGAGTCCGCGAGCGCGAGAGCTCCGGCGCGGATGTCCTGCCGCTCGATCCCGTGCGTCAGGTCGATGATCGCAATGGCTGGATCGACTCGCATGATCACGCCGTGGCAGATCCCCACGAATGGATCACGATGCCCGAAGTCCGTCAGGAGTGCAATCGGTCGCGGTGCCACGTTCGCAACCTAACAGCGAGATCGACGACCGGCCCCTAGGCGAGTTTCAAAAGCGCTTCGAGCAGTCCGGCGATGTCGCTCTTCTCGGCCTCGGCCGTGGGCTCGAGCCCGTGTTCGCGCAGAGCGTCGGAGGTTGTTGGGCCGATCGAGACGAGCGCGCAACCGCGTAGTGCTTCCGGTCCGCCGAGTGCCTGCATCAAGGAGTGGACTGCCGAGCCGCTGGCAAAGGTGATGAATTCAGATTCCGATACTGCCGCGACCTGATCCGGGGTGAGGCCCTCGACCATCGTGTCGTAGACGGCAACCTGGTGGACCTCGGCGCCGCGATCGCGCAGACCGTCACCGAGTACTGGGCGCGGGTCGGAGGCGAGCGGAAGCAGGAAGCGCTTGCCGGTCACGTCCACGCTCGCGAGAGCATCGAGGAGCCCTTCGGCAGTCTGACGCTGGGGAACGTGGTCGGCGATTATTCCGTGGGCCGCGAGAGCGTCCTTGGTTGCCCCACCGACGACAGCGGTCGTTGCGCCAAACAGTGCGCGCGCGTCTTTGCCCGCGCGCTCCAAGGCAGCGAAGAACGCCTCAACGCCATTCGCGCTCGTGAATGCGATGAATTCAAAGGTCTCGACCTCGGCAATTGCGGCCTCGACGGCTTCGTCGGATCGCTGGCGCGATCCGATCGCCGGAGCTTGAACAACCTTCGCCCCAAGCTCTTCAAGCTGCGCGGCGAACTTGCTGGCCTGCGACCGCGCGCGGGTCACGGCGATCTGCCGACCGAAAAGCGGGCGCCGCTCAAACCAGGCGATGCGCTCGCGTTCGCCGACGACGTCGCCGATCACGGTCAGCGCCGGTGGCGCGATCGCTGCCTCGACGGCAAGCTCGGGAATGTCCACGAGCCGACCGGTAACGGTGCGCTGCTCGGTCGTGGTGCCCTGCTGAATCACGGCGGCTGGCTCATCGGCGCGGCGCCCGGCCTCGATCAGCTGCTCGCTGATCCGCGGCAGGTTCTTCACGCCCATGTAGAAGACGAGCGTTCCCGGAAACGCTGCAAGCGCGGCCCAGTCGATCGCGGTCTCGGGCTTGTTCGGGTCCTCGTGGCCGGTGATGAATGCGACTGCTGCCGCGTGGTCGCGGTGCGTTACGGGGATGCCGGCGTATGCGGCGGCCGCAACGCCAGCGGTCACGCCGGGCACGATCTCAAATGGAATACCACGCTCGGTCAGAGTCGCCGCTTCCTCGCCGCCCCGTCCGAACACAAATGGATCGCCGCCCTTCAAGCGCACGACCGACTTGCCTTCCTCGGCCAGCTCGACCATGCGCGACTCGATCCCGCCCTGCTTGATCGAATCGCCGCTCGGACCCTTGCCGGCGTATTCAAGAATCGCGTCCTCGCGCGCGCCGTCAAGCGCCGTCGCCGGGATCAGGCGGTCGTACAGAACGGCATCGGCCGAGGCGATCAGCTCGAGCGCGCGAGCGGTCATCAACCCGGGATCACCCGGGCCGGCTCCAACCAGAAAGACTTTGCCTGCGTCAGGCATGCACGGGGATTCTTATGCCGCCATCTCTTCAGCTTGGGCGAGGATGTCGTCCCCGCCTGCTGATCGCAGTCGCTGCGCGAGAAGGTGGCCCAGAAGATGAGCCTCGCTCGCAAGTCCGGAGACCTCGTCCTCAACGAACGACGTGCCGTCGGGCAACCCCAGCCAACCACGAATGGTGATCTTGTCCCTGCCGTTCTCTGCGGCCTCATGTTCGACGGTTGCGTGCACGCCGAGTGGCGTGTTGCAGCTGGCGACCAGTCCGTAGGAAGCGGCGCGCTCGGCGATCAGCGCGCGCTGCGAGGGTCCATGCGAAAGCGGTCCGACGATTCCGGTCGTGGTCAGGTCGATGTCGCGTACCTGAAGCGCCAGGCAACCCTGACCGGGCGCGGGCACAAACGGAAGCTGGCACTGAGTCACGTCGCCACCAATTCCAAGGCGCTCCAGGCCCGCTGCGGCGAGCACGATCGCGTCGTAGTCGCCGTCGGTCAGGCGGCCGAGCCGCGTGTCGATGTTCCCGCGTAGTGGTTCGATCTTCAAATCGGGGCGCTCTGCAAGAAGCTGCGAGGCGCGGCGCAGCGAGCTTGTGCCCACCGTTGCGCCTTCTTTCAAATCCTCCAGCGACGAGGCACCAAGGAGCGTGTCGTAGGGCGTCGCGCGCTCGGGCACGGCAACAATCAGCAGTCCTGGAACTTCCTCGCCGGGCACGTCCTTGGCCGAGTGCACGGCAAGATCGATCTCTTGCGAGCGCAGCTGCTCCTCAATCGAGGAGACGTAGCGCGACTTGTCCATGATCGTCGAATCGGCGCTGTCAACCACCACGGGTTCGATCGTGAGGTCCGGGTCCAAAGCGCTCAGCGCGTCAACAACATGCCCGGTCTGGGCGAGTGCCAACTTGCTGCCACGCGTTCCAACTCGCAGCTGCTTCACAGTCACTTGGCGGCGGCCTTCCTAGCTTTGGGCGCGGTCACGTGAAGAACGCTGGTCATCCAGCGAGTGAATTTCAGCGACCGAGCCGAGATCGTCATCGGTCTCAACGTTAGGCGCCTCACCGGCATCCAACGCGAAGAGATCACGCAGTGCCTGGATGTAGACATATGCGTCTTCTTCGCCGGAAGACTTCTTCAGCTTCAGCGTCGGCTCGTGAAGGATGCGCGAAACGATCGCGCCGGCCATCGCTTCGACGCGCGCGCGGTCGGCATCGGAGAGATCCTCGAACCTGCTGGCGTTCTCGGTCACCACCTGCTCTGCGATCGACTCTGCACGCTTGCGCAACTCGGCGATCGTCGGAATGACCTCGAGCGTGACCATCCAGCGTTCGAACTTCTCTACCTCTTGGGCCACGATGATCTCGGCCTTGGCGGCCTCGCTTCGGCGCACTGAGAGGTTGCGGTCAACGTCGGCCTGGAGGTCGTCCATGTCAAAGAGCGTTATTCCCGGAACGTCGCCTACTTCGTCTGCGACGTCGCGCGGTACAGCGATGTCGATTATCAGAAGCGGGCGGCCCTCGCGCAGCCCCATCACCGTCTTCATCTCGTCTGCGTGGATCAGTGCGTGCGGCGAGCCGGTCGAGCTGAGGACGATGTCCGCGGTGGTCAGCTCGTCGGGAAGCTTCTCGAATCGCACGGCCTTCCCGCCGATGCCCTCGGCGACGCCGATCGCGCGGTCATAGTGGCGGTTTGCGACGAAGACGGTGTCAACGCCGGCGTCGCTCAGCGCGCGCGCGGTGAGCTCGCCGTTGCCGCCAGCGCCGATCACGATCGCCTTCTTGTTGCCGAGGTCGCCGAGCGTCTCGCGAGCCAGCTCTACGGCGGCGCTGGAAACGCTGACCTTCAGGGCGCCGATCCAAGTCTCGGTCTGCACGCGCTTGCCGGCGGCGATCGCGTGGCCAAAGAGGCGGTTGGTGATCGGCCCCGTGGTGCCCTCACCGAGCGCGAGCTCGTAGGCGCGCTTGACCTGGCCGAGCACTTCGGTCTCACCGACGATCATCGAGTCAAGTCCGCCGCAGACGCGCATCAGCTGGGCGACCATGTCGCTGCCGTGGAAGGTGTAGAGCAACTCGACCAGCTCGGTCGGGCGGATGTCGGCGCGCTTTGCGAGCTTGCTGAGAGCGAGCGACTCGGCGGCGACTGAATCTGGTGCGACGAGGTACAGCTCGGTGCGGTTGCAGGTGCTGATTGCGACGGCCTCGTGGACTTCGTCGCTGGCGATCAAATCGTGCATGAGCTGTTTGGCCTGGCCGGTGGACAGCGCCAGACGTTCGCGCAGGGCGACCGGCGCGGTCTTGTGCGAAATACCTATTGAAAGAAGCTCAGGCATAAGGATTGCGACGGGGGATCGCTGCCTCTAAAGGTACTGCGCCTGAGGCACTACTTCACGATCATGAACGACTTCTTGGTAGGCGCAGATACGTTGCCCTTTGCGTCCTGAGCGGTGATCAAGAAGCGGTACTTGCCGACCTTCAGCTTGGTCTTGTCGATCCGTCCGCTGAAAGCGACCTTGTTGGCTCCGGCAAGTTGCAATCTGGTGAGCGTTTTGATCGGTACGTAGCGCGTGCACTTCTTGGCCTTGGCCTTCTTGAGCTTGGACGTGGGCTTCAGCAGGCGGTGCCGCTCTTGCGTCCGGCGGCGGCCTTCTGGACGGCGATGCTGGCGGTGGCGATCTCGGAGAGCGTGTAGCTGAGGGTGGTGCCGGTCGGGGTCTTCTTCCACTTTTTCTTGGCGACGAGGGCGGTCTTTTTGGTGCCGACTTTGAACTCGGTGTTGGTGAGTTTGAGGGCGGTGATGGCGGGGGCGGCAGTGTCGGGGTTCTCGACTCCGCTGATGCGGGCGACCTTCTTCCCGGTGGCCAGGTCATACATCACCCAGAGGGTGTTGTTCGGGCCCTTTGTGATGCGACGACCGCCAACAGGCAGGCCGGCGAGCTCGCTGTACTGACCGTCGGTCGTATAGCGCCCGACCGAGGCGGAGGTGAACTGTGCAGTCCAGTACGCGCCATCCTGCCCAAGCGTGATCCCGGTCGCGTCTTTGCCAGGTGTTGGTGCAGTCGTTGTGATTGCTCCCGCGTTGATCAAACCGAGCTGTTGGATGCTCCCGACGGGCTGCGTGTAGGCGATCTGACCGCCGGGTCCGCCTGCCACATCCATCACCTTCGCGGTCGGGTCAGCCACTGGCACGATTGTGCCCGCAGTGCCGTTGAGATCCATAGGCAAAATCCCAGGTGTCGTTCCCGAGTTGGCGATCCAGATCTTTCCGTCGGTGCTCGAAGTGATGCCGCGAGCGTCGAAGCCCGCCACGTTTGTTGTAAAGGCGGTGATTGACGGCGTTGCCGCGGGAGCTATGCGGAATACATTCCCGCCGCTGGCCGTCCAGAGGTTTCCATCGGGGCCAGTGACAATCTCATTGGCGGTGCCAATGCCGTTTTCCGTGGTCTTGGTCGCGCCTGTAGGGTCCGCGGGCGAAAACTGACCGACGTAGTTAGTGCCAGTCACCCAGAGCTTTCCGTCCGGCGCCGCACTGATTCCGACTGGGAAGGGGATGTCACCTGCGGTGAACGGCGTCACCGCGCCTTCCGGTGAAACGCGCGCGAGGTTCGGAGCTGCCGAAGCGAGGGTCACCCAGAGATTCCCATCGGGCCCCTGGGCGATCCGATTCGCCTCTTCCGGCAAATCGAAAATGCCGGTCACGCTAGGGGCAGCCTGAGCTCCCCCAGCAAAAACCATGAAGAGTCCAACAACAGTGGCGAGCGTGAATGAGCGCATTTCTAGTCCTGGGATTCGATGAAATCTGGCCGAAGTTCAGCCCCAGAAATATCAGACGGGGACCCCGAATGGCGCCCTCGCAGCTTTGCGCCCGAGCTACTCCTTGACGATCTTGAACGACTTCGTCATCAACGGCGTGGCGTTTCTGACCACGTCGCTGACGACGATCCCGAATGCATACGCGCCGGTCTTGAGCGTCTGGCCGTCGAGTTTCCCGCTGAAACCGACCCTGTTTGGTCCCGGCTTACCGATGCGCTGCATCGTCTTGAGAAAGACGGGGCGAACGCACTTGTAGGCGTACTTGGACTCGTCGGTGGGCTTCACGCACTCGGTGCTTAGGCGTTCTCCTCGAGAGTGAACTTGATCACCGTTCCCGGAGGTGCCTTCGTCTTCGTCTTGGTGATGAGGGCGGTGTTCTTCGTGTCCTGCATCACGATCAGTTTGTTGGCCATTTTGCGGAATGCGACTAGTGAAAACCACAACTGTGGCAAGAGGTGCGGTCAGTCTTTCGGGTCGGCGTCCTTGCGATTCTCGCTCAGCGACCTCTGCAGCTTCACGAGCTTGTTGGCCATGATTCCCAGGTAAATGAGCAGCACGATCAGAAACACCAAATACGCGGCGGCGACGTAGCTACCGCCGGTCTCAGCCGCAAGCAGGACGTTCATCTAGGCAGTTCCTCGGTTGAGTTTCTTGATTTGCATTGAGATGCTCTTGGCGACGAGCTCGAACTTCCAGAGGGCGACAAAGAGCAGGATTGCCGTGATCAGGGCGACGAAGAACGTGATGCGCATCTCGGTCGGCATGTTGCCGCCGGTGGCCGTGAGCACGCGCGGGTGGATCAGGGATTCGCTGAGACGCACGGCGATGAAGTTCAGCGGCACGAAGGCGCCCGCGAGGATCGCGTACACGGCAGCGGTCTGGGCCTGGCGCTCTGGGTCCTCGATCGCGAATCGCATCGGCTGGTAGATCGCGAAAATCAGGAAGACGATCAGGAACGAGACGAGCGTCGGTTCCTTCCACTCCCAGAAGACGCCCCAAGCGGTCTTGGCCCAGATCATTCCGGTGAGCAGCACGACGACGCCGATGATCAGGCTGAGGTGGATGGCCACGTAGGAGCGAAGGTCCCACGCGCTGTCACGCGTACGCAGGTACTGCACGGCCATCACCCCGCCGGCGAAGAAGCCGCCGAGCGCAACGATCGCGAGCGGCACGTGCAGGAAGAAGATCTTCTGGCGCATGCCTTGGTCGGCATCGATCGGCGCGTACCAGAAAACGAGAATCCCAGTGATGATCAGGCCGATGATCGCGGCGATCGTGAAGCCCTTCAGCCCGCGCGCAAACTGAGTCGCGCTGTCGCGGCTGGGCCTGCTGGGGGCTGAGAAAAAGCGTGAATCTGTCTGCGGCTGGGACACTGCGGCTGAAACCGTACCCAACCGGAGCCGCGCAGCTGCTGTTTGCTGCGCACCACGGGTGTGCAGCGCGGGTTAGTGCCGAAGAAGGCGATAGGTATGCGGTCGTGTGCTGCACACCTGTGGTGTGCAGCAGGGCGTCCCACGTACAAGCGGTTCTTGGCCGCCAAATCTGGTTGCACACCCGTGGTGTGCAACAGATTGCTAGTTGCCGACCGAACCTGTCGAGCCGGAGCCGGTGGCTCCGGTGGCTGAGCTGGCGCCGGTGGCGCCGGTTGGCTCAGCGGCGGCGGCTTCGGCTTCGCCCTTGCGCTTGCCCTGGCGGGCGCCCTTGAGCATGCCCTCCTGGAGACCGGAGTTGAAGGCGTCGCCGCGCGCGGCGATTCGCGCGCTCTTGGAGGCGGCGGCATAAGCCTGCTGCTTGGCGGCCTGCGCGTCGGCTTCGGTGGGCTGGGCGTTGTGGCCCAGCGCGAGGCCGAGCCCCAACGCGAGCACCGCAACCGCAACCATTAGTCCCCTGATCAGATTCACGCGCGGAATGATCGCATGGCCGGGCCGGTACGATGGCCCGGCTGTGGAGATGACTGTCCAAAGAGAACGCAAGTACGCGCTGGCAACTGCTGGCGCGGCGTTGCTGTTGTTGATCTCTGGCTACTTCATTGGCAAGTCAGGCGGGGCCGACATCGACGCCGCGAGCGCGGCCGGAGCCAAGGCAGGCACCGTCGCCGGAACGAAGACCGGCAAGAAGCAGGGCTACGACGCCGGTTACAAGAAGGGCTATCGGACTTCTTACAAGGCGGCCTACGAGAAGGCCAAGCGGGGCGACTGATTCAGTCTCCGAGGATGTATTCGAAGACGGCGATCGACAACAGCAGGAAGACCGCGTCGTAGAGCCCCATAACGCCGAGCCACTTGCCGATGTCCACGATCTCGGGGGCTTTCTCGAACAACGGCGCCGTTGCTTCTGACGCAGCGATCAATAGCGGGATGAAGAGAGGAAGTGTCATCAGCGGCACGAGCAACTCGCGGGCAGACGTCGCTGTGGCGAGCGCGCTGATCAGCGTTCCGATGGTTGCGAGTCCAAGGTTCACGAGCAGGCAGATCGGGATCAACACGAGCATCGCCGAGTCGTAGCTCGGCCCGAGCAGCATGATTCCGTAGATCGCCAGCGCGAACACTTCGAGCAGCGTCAGCGCGAGGAAGAGGTAGGCGATCTTCGCGTAGAGGATCGCGTTGCGATCAATCGGGGCGAGTAGAAGCCCCTCGTATCCGCCCTGCTGTTTTTCGTTGGATAGCAACCGGTTGATGGTGAGAGACGACGCGAAGAGGATCGTCACCCAGAACACGCCAGCCGCAAGGTCACCGAAGAGCTCGTCGCGGTTGAGCGCAAAGTGGAAGACGATGAACGTGGACGTGGTGAAGATCAGCGTGACCGTGATCGTCTCGAACGTGCGCAGTTCGAGCCGGAGGTCCTTGCGCAGGATCGTCAATGCGGCGCTCAGCGTGGACGGAGCTTGGCGGCGGTTCTGCCTCATTTGTAGAGCCTCTGCGCTTCGGTGTTGGAGACGCGATCGGCCGGCTGGAGCCACTCGCTCTTGCCGTCTTTGAGCCCGAGCGCGATGTCGCCCTGGTCGAGGCCGTAGTCGATGTCGTGCGTGACGATCACCCGGGTGCGGTGACCGGCCCGGCCGATGAACGGCTCAAGCAGCATCGCCGCGCCGGGGTCGAGGTTGGCGCGCGGCTCGTCGAGCAGAAGCAGCTCCGGCTGCGGCAGTAGCGCCCGCGCCGTCGAGAGTCTCTGCGTCATGCCCTTGCTGAAGTTGCGGACCGGTTCGTCGGCGCGCGTGCTGAGCTCGACGCGCTCGAGCATGTCCTGAACGCCGTCGGTGTTGATCCTGTGGAGCTTGGCGACGAACTCGAGGTTCTCGCGCGCGGTGAGGTCGCGGTAGACGAGCGGGTCGTGGCCGATCAGACCGACTCGGCCGCGCACTGCCCAGGCGTCTTTGGGCAGTTCTTCGCCGAGGACTTGGATTGTGCCCGAGTGCGGTCGGAGCAGTGTGGAGAGGACCCGAAGCAGCGTCGTCTTACCCGCGCCGTTGGCGCCGAACACGACGAGCGTCTTCCCGAGCGGGATGTCAAACGAGACGTCGTCAAGCGCCGCGCGATCGCCGTAGTAGCGCGTGAGGTTGTCAACTGAGACTGCGAGGGGGTCGGGCACAATGGAGATTGTGGCGCGACGGGAGCCGGACTAGGCGGGTTGTGCAGCCAGTCGTGCTTCGGTCTCGCGCTGCGACTTCTCGATCAAAGCGTGAAGCTCATCGGCGCGACCCTCCCGCAGCAGCACGATCGGGTCGGGATCGCCGTTGACGATGTCCTCGAAGAATGCCTTGCGCTCGTTGTAGGTCGGGAGCGTTCCCTTGGCCCATCCGCGCGCGTCGTTGAGGATCACAGCGAGGTCGGCATACGCGTCGCCGAAGGCCTCACCGATCTCGCGCTTCATACGCTTAGCGAGTGCGGGCGACGCGCCGGCGGTGCTGATCTCGATGGCGATCGGGCCGGATCGAGTGATCGCCGGAAGGATGAAGTTGCAGAGGGGCGGGACGTCGACGACGTTGACGAGCTTGCCGCGGGCTTCTGCGTCGTTGTAGACCTGCACGTTGACGTCGGTGTCGTTGGTCGCGGCGATGATCATGAACGCGCCCTCGACGTCGGTGGATTCATATGGGCGTAGTTCGAGCTTGATCGTGCCCTCGTCGGCGAGTGCCTGGATGGCGGGCTCAGCCTCTGGGGCGATCACGGTGATGTCGCCGTCGCAGGCGAGCAGGCCTTCGATCTTCTCAAGCGCGATCATGCCGGCGCCGACCACGGTTGACCTGCGGCCGGAGAGTTTGAGGCAGGCAATGTAGAACGGCGTCTCGAGCATGCCTTGGACACACTCTTGATCGCAGATGCCCTTCTTGAGGGCACAGACGCATTCTTTTCCGGCATAGGCGGCGGCTGGCATGTACTGATTGTAGGTGTGGAGGATCGTCCAGCCCCCGAAAAACATTCGAGCGGAATTGGCTACCCGTTTTCGCTCTACGATCCGGGTGTATGTACGAGCCGACCGACCAACAGAAAGCAATCATTGACCACGACATTCGCTATCACGCGCGAGTTATCGCTGGCCCCGGCACTGGGAAAAGTGCGACCGCCGTGGCGCTGATTGAGCGCGTGCTTGAGGAGCTTCCTGACACCAAGATCAAGTTTTTGACGTTCACACGTGCGGCAACTCAGGAACTGGCGCGGAAGATGGATGGCGGAGAAGTCCATCCGTCGACGATCCACGCCTTCGCGATAGGGGCGCTGCTTCGAAACCCGGGGGCGGCCGCGTTTCCGCTGCCGCTTCGAATCCCTGACGACTGGGAACAACGAAAACTCATTGTGCCGTTGCTCGCAAGGTACCTGCGTGGTCGCGGTCTCGATCGTGCCGGCGTCCGCGATGTAAATAGCCGCTTCTTGCGGGAGATGGTCAGTGGGTGGGAGTCGCTCAACCCGGAGGAATCCGACGACGTGACTCCCCAGGAGCGCGCAGCGTTCCGCGGACTTTTCGAGGAGCATCGTGGCGTTTTCGGTTACACCCTCATGGGCGAGCTTCCAGACCTTCTTCGGCGTGCGATTGAAGACCATGATGACCTTGACGGAGTGGACTCGGACCTTTTGATCGTGGACGAATACCAAGATCTCAACGCGTGCGAGCTGCGAGTTCTGAAACTGCTCGCCGACCGGGGATCGACAGTTATCGCCATCGGAGACGACGATCAGTCGATTTACTCTTTCCGTCGTGCGGATCCGGAAGGCATTCGCCGGTTTCCGATCGAGTTCGACACCCAATACGACTATCCGATGACGATCTGCCATCGGTGTCCGGAGGAAATAATCGATTGGTCGCAGCGAGTCATCGCAGGGGATCCGGGCCGGGCACCGCGTCCTGAGCCGACCCCCGGAGACAACGCCCCGCAGGGCGAGGCGGTCCTCCTTCGATTCGCGAACGGTCTACAAGAGGCGGAAAGTGTCGCCGCCCTTGTGAAGAGCCTGAACGAGGATCGGGAGATCCCGCTTTCCGAGATCCTTATTCTCACAAGGACCGATCACAACGGACAGTTCTCAAGACCGATCAAAGAGGCCTTGGACGCATTGGCGATCGGGTGGTACGACCCAAGTCGCATCGGCGCGCTTTTGCAAGAAGAAGCATCTCGAAAGTTTCTCGCGTTCTTGCGGCTACTTTCCGACCGCCGTGACTCGCTCGCGTGGATGGCGCTAATAAGTCTCGAGCGCGGCGTCGGCGGTACATTCGTTGACTACGTGTACGACGAGGCGGTGTCCGTCGGCGCGTCGTTTGGCGAGACTCTTGAGCGCCTTGCCGCAGACGATTTCGCCGAAGGTCCGTCATCTAGTTCCACGGTCACGGCGATGATGGGACCGGTCGTCGAGGGCCTTGAGGCAATCGGGGAACTCACCGCTTTAGAGGCGACAGAATGGCCAGCAAGAATCGAGGAAATGTTCGACGCAGGTCACTTGCCTCCTGTCGGCAACGAGCTGGTCGAGTTGATGCAGGCTGTCGCGGGCGAGCTGCAGGGCAATGAGCTCAGCCTCTCCCAGTTCGTATCGCAGCTGTGGCCCGTCGGTCAGGACCTCGCACGTGCGACGAGTGAAGGCGTGCGATTTATGACGATGGGCGGTTCAAAGGGTCTCACCGTCTCGGCGACGATTGTCGTTGGAGTAGAGCAGGATTTGATTCCTCGCGAGAATGGGGATCAACGCGAGGAGCGCCGATATCTATATGTCGCGATGACGCGCTCTACCGAAGTACTGGCGCAAACATATGCAGCTCGGAGGGTTGGCCCTCAAGCACGGGCAGGTCGCGCAAACTCCGGACGACGTTCGGCGACGGCGCTGCTCCGCGACACTGGCGTCGATGCGACGGACGGGGCCGAATGGATCGCTGAGATTTCGTAGCGCGTGGAAGGCCGGTCGAAAGCCAATCCAGGAGTTCGGGTGACGCTCGCCCCGATCTCCGTCCGGTCGGGCGAAAAGATCGCGATTCGCGTCGCTGCTCCCGTCGAGCTTGCTGGGTCCGAGTTCGAATTAGTACTGATCTCGACCGATCCGTTTGAGACTTCATGGCTTAGTTCGATGTCGGGTCGGCTCGACGAGCACGGGGAATGTGAACTTGGCTTCGATATCGAACTTGATGGACCTGCGGTGTGCGAGGTAGCCGGCTTCAATCGGCGATTACCGGATCAGGACACGGCGGTTCCGGTCGCGTCCGTCACATCGAGTCGGCTCGCACTGAATCCCGGGATCGAGATCAAGACGATCGCCGACGTAGATCGCCTCTACTCGAGGCTCAAGGCGGCACAGGAAGCGTTGTATGCCAGTCCAATAGGCGCACGCGATGCCACTGGGTCGATCGAGCACCGGGCGATCTGTTTGGTCGAACGGCTACTGCTCACAAGACCGCTCAAACTTCCTGGCGTCGAACTTCTCCCTGTATTGCATTCAGTCGGCGGAATTGAAGAGCACACTGTCGTCCAGAATCTGATTCGCGAAGTCGGGTGGCCGACTCAGATAGATCGTGCGCAGTGGTCACGCCAAGTATCCAGCAATCGCCCTTGGCTCTTGCTCAAGTTCAACAGCATCTGGGCAAGCGGCTTCGATGAGGCTGCGCATCTTGTCTGGCAGTCGCGCGATCGCATTGCTGGCTCGCTCGCGATCTCCCGAAACGCGACGGCAGAAAACGTGGTCACGATAATTGAGCAGCATCAGCCGACCAATCGCGTTGCATCGCGGATTTATCATGAGGATCGGCCCTACAAGGGCAATTTGATCGGCGGGACAATTTCAGGTGAGAGTCAACACGCTTTACTCGCCCACCTATGGGCCCTCGAAAAGGATCCGCTACTGGAACTCTGCGTCGATCTCTTCGCAGATGCCCAGTCGGAGCGTGACGAGGACTTCAAGTATTTGAAGCTGTGGTCAACGGTTGAAACATTGGCCCGCGCCAAGATCTCGGCGGGTCAGGAAGTCGTATGCCTGAACGGCGAATCGTGGGGCGGTCCACACGGAACAACGAGTTCAGCTCAACCTCTCGTGTATGAGCTACTCGCATCACGTTTTCGATTGGGAGGAATCGACGAGTTCAGCTCATTCGCCCCCGCGGCGAACCTTCGAGAAGCCGTGGGAGTTTGGTACGCCCGACGGAATGCAACCGCACATTACGGACGGTTTGATGCCGAGAGCGAACCTCAGTCGCGTCAGCAGTGGTTCAAACGGGCACTGTTGACCTTGGACGACGCAGCCGCGGCCAGCTCGTTCAATTCGTATCTCGGTGCTTTTGAGAGAGCGGTTTCGGCGGATCTCCAGGCGCGCCTTTGGGCGAGCGGTCGGGCGCGGTTGCGAACACTCCAGGAAACGCTGATCACCTGATCAATCTCCTAAGGATCGGCCCCAGGCGATCAGCACTGCGAGCAATACGAACGACACAAGCATCGTGAAACCGGCGCCGATCCAGAGTTCGGTGGGCAAGCCGAGCAAGTAGCTACGCCGACCTGACTTCGCGCGGGTCGATCCTCAGCTCAGCGATTGCGAAGCACGCGGCAACGAAAATGCCACGGAGACTGATTAGGAAGAAGCCAGCGATGATCAACCAGGCGCCGGTCGTCAGATCGCCGAAGACTGCGAGCACCACTCCCGCGAGTGCGGCTACGACGCCAAGCGGAGCCACACCGAAACGCAACGCGTTTTCTACGCGGTTTAGGAGTTCGTTGACGCAGACAGGCGGCGCCGTCGTGAACGCGATTGTCCACGGCACGAACACACCTTTCGAGCGCGCGATCCTCGCGAACCAAGCCTCAATCGCAAAGTCGAGCAAGACAATCGTCGGCAGGAGAATGATCTCCTCCACGGCGCGCTTCAGGTTCCGGAAATTGGCGCGGGTGTGTCCGCGGGCTCTGGCGCGGGAGCGGGAACTGCACCAAAGGCTAGGCACGCCTCAACGAAAACACGCTTCGAAGCGATCGCGAACCCAGCGAAGAAGCAGGCCAGGCAGAAGACAAAAAACGAGCCCACTGCGAACGCGGCCCGTCGGACTGCCGGACCCGCCCGGAGGCGACCACGTACTCGAGCCAAACTGCCCCTGAGGCGCTGATCGTCGCGCTGATTCCCAAGAGCAAGTAGAAGATCTCGGGATTGTTAGAGCGCGCGAACCACGCCGCGACCAAAATGACGAGAGCGACAGGAATCGCCCTGAAGCGGAACCTCTTGTAGGTGCGCAGTTGTGACTCGCTCAGCAATGGCTCGACATCCTTGAGGTTGTAGAACCAAGGGAGCTGTACTCCCCGTCTACGTGTGCGCAGACGCATCGCGAGTACGGCCGCGAGCGGTACAAAAAAGAGCAAGCCAACGAGGAGCTCCATTACTTCGTCAGATTCTTCGCAATCCGCCCAGTCATCTTGCCCAGCGCCGGAGCGCCATCCTTCAGCGATGACAACCGACCCTTGCCCTTCGAGTAAACAAGGTCAATAGTCGAGCGAATGGCAGGCCCAACAGTCTCCCCGTACGGGTAAACCCACATCGAAGCCTCACGCGCGTTCGTCGCCGCGATCACCTTCGGCTCAACCGACTCATAGAACCCGAACTTCGAGTGCGAGCGGCCGATGCCGGAGTCCTTCACGCCACCCCATGAGCACTGGCACATACCGGCGCTGTACATGTGGTCGTTGATCCAGACGTTTCCGGCTTCGAGGCGTTCGGCGATTGCGTCGCCGCGGTCCAAGTCAGAAGTCCAGACGGATGCGCCAAGGCCGAACTCGGAATCGTTGGCCATCTTGATCGCTTCGTCCTCGGAGTCAACGGTGATGATCGGGATGACGGGTCCGAAGATCTCTTCCTTCATGATCCGCATGCCGTGGTTGACGCCGGTCAGAACTGCCGGGCGGTAGAAGTTGCCGTCCAGTCCTTCGGGCAGGTCCTTCTTGGCGATCGGTCCGCCGCAAAGCAGCGTCGCGCCATGAGCGACCGCGTCGTCAACAAGCTCGTTGACGATCTTGAACTGGTTCGGATCCGTCATCGCGGTGATCTCGGTGCTCCAGTCCATCGGGTTGCCGATCTTCATCGACTTCGCGCGCTCGACCACACCGTCAATGAACTTCGGTGCGATGTCGTGCATCACGTAGACGCGCTCGATGCCCGCGCAGGTCTGGCCCATGTTGGCGAAACCGCCCCACGCGGCGCCGCCGATTGCGTGCTCGAGGTTTGCGTCTGACAAAACAATCATCGGGTCCTTGCCACCGAGCTCAAGGGTGATGCCCTTCAGCTGCTTGGCGCAGTCCTGGGCGATCGAACGACCGACCTCAACAGAACCCGTGAAGAAGATCTTGCCGACGCCCGGGTCATCGACCATCGCCTGGCCCACGCGCCCACCGCCGTGCACCGTGCGCATCAGACCCTCAGGCAGACCCGCTTCGTCAAAGACTTCCTGGATCATCTGACCGATCAAAGCTGTGAGTGATGCCGGCTTGAAGATCACTCCGTTGCCCGCCATCAGCGCGGTTGCGATCTCGTCCAGCGCGAGGAGCCACGGGTAGTTCCACGGGCTGATCACGCCGATCACGCCGATCGGCTGGTAGTGGAACTTCATCTTGCGCGTCTTCAGGAAGAGCTGCTCGGACGGGATCTTCTCGTCGGCCAGCACTTCGCCAGCGTTGTCGGCGGTCCACCCAAGACCGTCGACAGTTGAAAGAACTTCCATCGAGTAGGACTCGGTCAGCACCTTGCCCTGCTCGGCCGTGATCAGCTTTGCGATCTCGTCCTTGCGCTCGATGATGACGTCGGCGGCGCGGCGCACGTAGCGCGCGCGGTCCTCGAAAGACATGGCTGCCCAGAACGGCTGCACCTGCTTGATCTCTGCCACGACAGCGGAAACCTGGTCCGGCGTAATCGTGGGGACGCTACCGACGAGTTCGCCGGTTGCGGGGTTGAAGCTTTCAAGTGTTCCGGTGGGGGCCGTGGCCTCGCTGAATGCGTGCCTGGGGGCTGAGGGTGCGATGGTGGGTTCCATCCAGTCAATATACCTGCGGACGGGGTTTGTGAAGGCGGCATTCGCGCCGCCTCCACGGATGCGCAATTACTTGGCCGCTGCTTTCTTCTTTGCGCGCTTCGCGCCGTTCTTGCTGTGGCCGTTGTTGTTGGCGACTTCGCCGATCACCTCGTCGGGGAGGCCAGCTTCTTCGCGCAGGCGCTGGGCGATCTCCTTGATCTCTTCCGGCGCGTAACTCGGAGCGAAAACGTCGGTCTGCTCGGGTAGGTCATACGGGGCGACGCCCTCGGGCATGCCCTCCTGCACAATCAGATCCTCACCGGTCTCTGGGTGTGCTCCGTTGAAGACAGCGCCGATCTCTTTGAAGTCCTCCGGGGACCACGTGTAGAGCGTGCGATGCTGGTCGGCCTTGATGTGCGGTTTGCACTCGGGGATCTTGCTGGTCGGGATCCGTGGGGATGGGAACAGCTTCGTGAGGTCTGCGCCGGTGAGGCGCTCGACTGCGCGCGCGTACGCAACCTGGTGCACGCCGCCGCGGACAAGCAGGTAGCCGGTCAGCGCGCGGGCTGTCGGGTGATCGACCATCTCGTAAACCTTGAGCTTGTTGTTTCGCGCTCCGGTCTCGAGGAAGAAGTTGTGGGTGAGGTCCTCGATCAGGTCGCCGGATGAGAACACGTTGTCGCCGGTCCAGGCCCTGCCGTTTGAGTCCTGCACGAGCGTGGCGCGACCGCCAGCGATGAACTGCTGCGCGTTGCGGGTGTCGGCGAACTCAGTCAAATCATTGAGACCGCTGGAGTCCTGATTCCCGCCCTCTTCGGTGAGCATCGTGTTTATCGCGGTCGAGACGAGCTCGATGTGGGCGAACTCCTCTGCGGCGATGCTGGCGATCAGGTCGTAGAACGGGCGCGCGTCTTGGCGCTTACGAAAGTTGAACGACTGGAACGTGTAGTTCATGAAGGTCGACATCTCGCCGAACTTGCCGCCGAGCAGCTCTTGGACGATCGACGCGCCGTTGGCGTCAACTTCTGTCGGGGGAGGAATCTCTGCGGGCAGACGGTCGATGCGCTGGATCATGGTCGGGCCTTTGGGTCGAGTTGAGTTGGAGAACTCGTGACTACCCGGCGCGACTACGGCGGAACCGTTACCGCCTGGTTCCTGGCCGATCAATTCGACCTATCTGACTCGTGGCACTTCAGCTCACTCCGACGAGCCGCTCCGATTCGGCCCAGAGCTGATCCTGGATCGACTTGCTCTTGGCCTGCTTGTTCTCGTGGCCGTTTGCCTTGTGGCGCATGAAGAAGACGCCGTTGATCTCTTCGCGCGGCTCGCGGCTGACGAGGTCGATGATCGGGGTTGCGCCCTGCTCGTTGCTGATCATGATGCGGTTGGCGATCGGATTGTTGTAGGCCATTCGCACGAAGAACGAATCGCGGCCGAACTTGCTCTGCACGACGCCCGGGTGAAGCGCGGCCGAGACGAAGTTCTCGTCGGCCCACTTGCGCGCGATCCCGCGGGTGAAGAGGATGTTCATCAGCTTGCCGGTGCCGTAGGCGATGTTCTCGCTCTTGTGGCTGTCGAGGTGGCCCAAGAAGACGTGGCCGTAGTTGTTGGCCATGCTCGCGGTGTTGATGATCCGCCGCTCGTCGCTTTCGAGCATGTTCGGCTTCAAGAGGTTGGTGAGCAGGAACGGCGAGAGGTGGTTGATCTGGAAGTTCGGTTCGTGGCCGTCCTTGGTCTTGTGGCGGACCTTGAACATGCCGCCGGCGTTGTTTGCCAGCACATCGATCTTCGGGGCGACGGCGCTGATTTCATCGGCGAGGCGGCGCACCTGATCGAAGTCGGCGAAGTCTGCGACCAGCGCGGGGCTGCCTACTTCTTCGGCGACGCGCTTGGTCTTCTCGGGATTGCGGCCGGTGATGATCACGTTGGCGCCCGCGTCTTTGAGTGCTCGCGCGGCGACGGCGCCGATGCCGTCGCTTGCTCCGGTGATGACGATCGTCTTGCCTTCAACGCTTGCGTTCTCGCTCAACTGTTCCTTCTCTCTCTGGCGGCGCGTAGGCGCTCGGCCATTGCGGCCTCTTGGCCGCGATCGCTTGGTGAATAGAACTGCTCGTTGACGCTCTCGGGCAGCAGGCGCTGAGCGCTGAGCTGGCCGGGATTATCGTGCGGATAGTCGTAGTTCTCGCCTTGGCCGAGCTCTTCGGCGCCGGGGACGTTGCTGTCTTGGATCGCCCTCGGCGGGGCCGCGAGGCCATTCTTCCTTACGTGAGCGGCTGCGGCGTCGCCGGCGAGGTAGGCGCGGTTGCTGCGCGGGGCGAGGGCGAGGTAGGTGGCGGCCTGACTGAGGTTGATGCGGGCCTCGGGCAATCCGACGTAGTCGAGTGCTTGGGCGGCGGCCATCGCCAGCGGCAGGGCCTGCGGGTCGGCGTTGCCGATGTCCTCGCTGGCGAAGATCACCATTCGGCGGGCGATGAACTTCGGGTCCTCGCCACCTTCGAGCATCGCGTGCATGTAATAGAGCGCGGCGTCTGGGTCGCTGCCGCGCATCGACTTGATGAACGCGCTGGCGTAGTTGTAGTGCTTGTCTCCGCCCTTGTCGTAAAGGACTGCGCGCTGCTGCATCGCGTCTTCGGCGCGGGCCAGGTCGATGTTGGTTGCGTTCTGGGCCTGAGCGGCTTGGGCTGCGGTTTCGAGGGCGGTGAGTGCGGTGCGGGCGTCGCCGGATGATCGCTTGGCTATCAGGTCGAGGGCCTCGGGGGCGATTTCGTAGGTGCCGCTCAGGCCGCGCGGGTCGGTGATTGCTCGCTCAAGCAGTCCTCTCACGTCTTCGGTGGTGAGCGGTTCGAGCACGTAGAGGCGAGTTCTACTGAGAAGCGCGCCGTTGACTTCGAAGTACGGGTTCTCGGTGGTCGCGCCGATCAGGATGATCGCGCCGTCTTCGACTGCCGGGAGCAGGGCGTCCTGCTGGGCCTTGTTGAAGCGGTGGATCTCGTCGAGGAAGTAGATCGTGCGGCGGCCGTTGAGCTTCAGGCGTTCGCGGGCGGCGGCGATTGCTTTGACTGCGTCGGGGCGGCCGACGACTACGGCGCTGTGCTCTTCGATGTGGGCGTCGGCGGCTTGGGCGACGAGACGGGCGATCGTGGTCTTGCCGGTGCCCGGGGGGCCGTAGAGGATCATCGAGTGGGGGGCTTTGCCGGTTAGGGCTTCGTGGAGGGCCTGGCCTGGTTGGAGCAGGTGCTTCTGACCGACAAGATCGCCCACTGATTGCGGGCGCATGCGCGCGGCCAGCGGTTCAGCGCCGGTGCGGGTTGGCGCGGCGGATTGCTGCGGTTGTGCTTCGAAGAGTTGGTCGGGAGTCATGCGCTGCTCCTGATTCAACCTGACTCAAAGGTCGCCCGGTCCATTCCAAGCGAAAAAATCCCACAAGGTTGCGACCTTGTCGTACGACATAGTCGCAACCTTGTAGGAGAAAAGCGCTTAGGCAAGGGGTTTGGCCGTTGAGACCTCGCGCCACTCGCCGATTGCGGGGAAGATGAGCTCGACCCCTCGGTCTTCGGCTGCGGCGCGGATGCGCTCTTCGGCGTCAGGGATCCCGCGGTACATCTGTTCGTGGTCGTAGGTGCGGGTGAAGTGGATCGGGAGCATGCGAGCGGCGCTGAGCGCGTGGGCGGCGTCGACCGCCTGCTCTGGGGTGAGGTCGACCGGTTGATTGACCGGCGGCTTGTTCAGAAGGAAGTCGATCTCCACTCCGTTGCCCGGTAGACATGCGACATCGGGAGCGCCGTGCTCGGCGGTGATGTCCCACCAGTAACCGTGCCAGCCCGTGTCGCCGCAGTGGAGGACGGATTCATCGCCCGCCTTCACCAGCCACGCGACTTGGTTGGCGCCTACGCCATCGAGCGAGGGGCACGCGATCACAGTCAGCTCGCCGACCTCGAAGGATTCGCCGGCACTGAATGTCTGGCGCTCGATTCCCACTTCGACGAGCGCATCCTCGACCTGGCCGACCGCAAACGCTTGCAGGGGCGACAGAAATCGCGGCTTCTCGGGCCCGGCAACAACTCCGCCCGCCTCAACGGCCGCGGCCAGCGCCTCTGGATCGGTGTGATCACGGTGCAAGTGCGTGACCAGCGCCGCGTCAAGCGCGCCCGGCTCCAGTTGAACAAGTTCGTCGCGAAATTCCACATCGCCCCAGAACTCTTCGAAGAATCCAAGTGTCCCGATGTAGTCAATAGCGAGCCGCGAGCCGCCGTGTTCGATTTCAACGCCAGCCCATCCAAGTCGTCTAATACGCATAACCAAGCCTCAAATCTTCGTTTAGAGTACGAGCGTGCGCTAAACTATCAACATATGGCAAGAAAGTCAAGAGAAGAAGCAGAACGCACGCGCAGCGCAGTGATCGACAGCGCGTTCGCGCTCGGCGCGGCTGAAGGTCTCGAGAATCTGAGCATCGCTCGGATCGCTGATCACCTCGACATGAGCAAGAGTGGCGTCGCAGGACACTTTGAGAACAAGACAGACCTGCAACTCGCCGCGGTGAACCACGCAATGAGCGACTTCATGGCCAACGTGTGGTTGCCGAACGCTCAGTTCAAGCCCGGCAAGCGCAGGCTTCGGGCGATCATGACCAGCTGGCTCGCGTACTCAAAGAGCCGCCATGACTACGGCGGCTGCTTCATCACCGCCGTGTCGATCGAGTTCGACGATCGGCCAGGTCCGGTTCGCGACAGGCTTCAGGAAGGCTGGCGATCCTGGATGACCATCCTTGCCGCCGATGCAAAGGCCGATGGGCTCAACGGCGCGCGCACGGTTTTCAAGCTGCACGCCCTAGTTACAGAGGCGATGTGGATGAACCAGCTCTTTGGCGACGATCGCGGCTGGCTGATCGCCCGCGCCGAGGTCGACGAAATCCTCAGCTAGAAAAGCCCAGGCTGCCCCGGCGCAGGCCGCGGCGGCTCTTCGCCGCTCTCAACCGGCATTTCGCGCGGCATCGGCACCATGCGCGCGGCCTCCATCCCGTCGAGCGGGTCGGCATAGTCGGCCGCAAATGATGCGGGATCTGGCGCTGAGACCGCTACTTCCGACTCGTCAGCAAACTCTGCCGCGAGATCCTCACCGCCCTCTGAGCCGAATGACAATCCACCCGGTCCGCCTGAGATCAGACCGGATCGGACCAGCAGTTCTTCGCGTCCGGTTGCCTGCACTCGCTCGACGAGCGTTGGCAACTGAGCAAAGTCCTCAAAGACCGTCGAGCGCAGACCGCCGTTGTAAAGCGCGGCGGCTGGGTGGTAAACCGGCAGATAGACCTGCCCGTTCTTCAGCCGCGGAGTGCCGTGAATCTCCGAAATGCGCCGGCCCGGAAGGAATCGCTCCATCGCGTGACGCCCAAGCAGCACGATCACGTCGGGATCCACGGCAACGATCTGTTCTTCAAGCCACGGCCAGTGATGGGCGGCTTCCTCGGGAAGCGGATCGCGGTTTCCCGGTGGGCGAGCCTTCAGGACATTGGCAACGAACACCGAATCGCGCGCGAGCTCAACAGAAGCGAGCAGCTCATCGAGCAGTTTGCCCGCCGCGCCGACGAAGGGAATGCCCTGGGCGTCCTCGTTCTTGCCGGGGGCTTCGCCGATCAACATGACGGCCGTGTTCGCATCGCCGTTGCCCGGGACCATCTGCGTGCACGAAGTGCACGGTTCGAATCCGCACGATTCAGACTTGTGCGCGAGGATCTCAGCGGAGATTTCGTCGATCGACCGTGCCATACGACTGCATGCAAGCTACCGAAACGACTCGGGCAAACGGTCGACGGGCAGCTATAACCTCGCAAACACGGAGGACTTCAAGGGGGAAAGATGCTGAAGCGACTGATTTTTGAAGACGAACACGACTGGTTCCGCGAAGCAGTCCGCAGATTCATCGACCGCGAGCTTCGCCCTCAGGCTGAAGAAATCCGCGAGATCCGAATGATCCCTGCCGACGCTTGGACCAAGGCCGGCGAGGCCGGCTTCCTCGGCATCGGAATCCCAGAGGCGTACGGCGGCAACGGACTTAGGGACTTTCGCTTCAACGCAGTCCTCGGCGAAGAATTCAACCGCCTTGGCGCCGCCTATGGATCGAGCTTCGGTATCCACACCGACGTCTGCGCGCCGTACCTCACAGATTTCACCACCCAGGAACAACAAGAGCGCTGGCTGCCCAAGTTCGTCACCGGCGAGATGGTCACGGCGATCGGAATGACCGAGCCGCAGGCCGGATCTGACCTGGCCAACATCCTCACCAACGCCACGCGCAACAGCAACGATGACGGCTGGATCGTCAACGGATCCAAGACCTTCATCACCAACGGCATCCGCGCGAACCTCATCATCGCCGCGGTTCAAACGCCGAAAGAGAACAACCCCTCCGGCAAGCCCGGCATCACGCTGATGGGCATCGAGGAAGGCATGGCCGGATTCAACCGCGGCCAGAACCTCCACAAGATCGGCCAGCACGAGGCAGACACCGCCGAGATGTTCTTCGAAGACGTCGAGGTGCCCGACGAGAACGTGATCGGCAGCGTTGGCGGCGGCTTCGGCCACATGATGGAGGGACTCGCGCAAGAACGACTCTCCAGCGCCGTCGGAAACATCGCCCACGCGCAGCGCGCCGTGGAGGTCACGCTCGAATACACAAAGGACCGCAAGGCCTTCGGTCGCCCGGTCGGCAGCTTCCAGCACAACCGCTTCCTTCAGGCCGAGCTAGTGACCGACGTAGAAGTCGCGCAGACCTACATCGACCGCTGCATCCAGCAACACGTCGAAAGCACGCTCGATCCCGTGGACGCTGCCAAGGCCAAGTACTGGAGCAGCGAGGTTCAGAACCGCGTGCTCGACGACTGCGTGCAGTTGCACGGCGGCTACGGATTTATGGAGGAGTACGAAGTCGGCCGCGCCTGGGCCGATGCGCGCGTGACTCGCATCTGGGCCGGATCGAACGAAATCATGAAAGAGATAATTGGCCGGTCGATGGGTTTTGGCGACCCGCGTCGGTAGATTGGCCCCGTGACTCTCGACCCCGCGCGCTTGGAGCAGACCTCCACGGAGCTGCTCCAGCAACTGATTCGCTTCAACACCGTCAACCCGCCGGGCGACGAGGCGATCGCTCAGGCTTTCATCCAGGGACTGCTCGAAGAGAGCGGCTTCAAGGTCGAGGTTCTCTCGCTCGATCCCAAGCGGCCAAACCTCGTGGCAACGCTCGAGGCTCCGAACAAGCAGGATGGACCGACGCTCGCCCTGCTCACCCACATCGACACCGTGCTCGCCAACGCCGACGAGTGGCAGGTCGATCCCTGGAGTGGCGAGATTCGCGACGGCTGCATCTGGGGACGCGGCGCGCAGGACATGAAGGGGCAGGCGGCTGCCGAGATCGCTGCGGCGACCGAACTGGTCAAGGCTGGCTGGCGCCCCGAATCCGGTGCGCTGAAGATCATCGTCACCGCCGACGAAGAGGCCGGCGGCGCCTACGGCGCGCGGTGGCTCTGCGAGGAACACCCCGAGAAGGTCCGCTGCGACTACGCGCTCAACGAGGGCGGCGGCAATCAGTTCGTCTACAACGGCCGCCGCTACTTCCGTGTGGGCTGCGCCGAAAAAGGCCCGTGCCGATTCACCGTCTCCACCCACGGCGCCGCCGGTCACGCCTCGATGCCGCGCCTCGGCGACAACGCACTGCTCAAGCTCGCGCCGTTGATCGAAAAGCTCGCGGGCAAGCAGCCGCTTTACGACCTGACCGCTGAGCCGCGCGCGATTCTCACGGCGCTCGTTGGCACCGACCCGGGTGACAATCCCTCTCAGGCAGAACTAGAGGAAATGCTCGCCGAGATCCGCGCCGTCGATGAACGGCTCTTCGCGTTGCTCGAGCCGACGATGGGCGTTTCGATGTCCCCGACGATCGTCGATGCCTCTCAGAAGATCAACGTGATCCCCGACCGCGCAACAGTTCGCGTGGACTGCCGAGTGCCTCCCGGCCACGGCGCCGAGCTCGCCGAGCAGCGGGCACGCGAAATGCTCGGTGAAGGCGAGTATGAGATCACATTCGCCGAGGCCGCGATCGGAAACGGTTCGCCGCATGACACCAAACTGATGGACCTGATCAAAGGCTGGCTCGGCAAGATCGACCCCGATGCCATCGCGCTCCCGAGCGTGCTTCCGGGGTTCACCGACTCGCGATGGTTTCGCGAGGCATTTCCCGACGTGATTGCCTACGGGTTCTTCCCGCAGATTGAGATGGAGATGTACGACTCAGATCCGCTCATGCACGCAGCCGACGAGCGGATCCCGGTTCAGGATTTGACCCTCGCGACAGAGTTCTTCGCGGAAGTTGTCCCCGCACTGCTCGGCTGATCGCCTACTGGCCGGTTGACTTAATTTTAGGTAGCTACTACGTTTAGGGTATGGCTAATAGGAGGGCCACTCAGTATCCAGGCGCGATGCCGGAGGAAATCGCGTTTGGGAAACGCCGCACGGATGCGCGGAACGCATCGCTGCGCGTAGATGGCTCCTTCGTAGTTGCCGCTCTGATCTCACTACTGCTGGTTGTCCCTGCGGTGGCAGTTGGATGGAGCGTCGGAAAAGCCGGCGGGGCCGCCGGCTTTGGAATGGCGGTAGCGGCCGGGAGCCTGGTCTCGGTGATTGTCACGTTCTTGGCCGCACGCGCCTGGCTGCAGTTCGCGCCGGGCGACAGGCTCTTCGCCGACGCGACGCTGACGGGCTGGATTCGCCGCGGACGCGCCGAGCGACAGGTGGCTGCCGCACGCGAAGTCTTTGATCACCCCGATGTCGCGTCGATCGGGCTCCACGTCGACCGGCTGATCGCAATCTCCAAAGCAGTCGAGGCTCGCGACTCGCGAACGCACCGTCATTCGAACCGCGTCGCGATCCACGCAACCGCAGCCGCGAAGCGCCTCGGGCTCGATCGCGAGGCGACGACTCGCCTGCGCGCCGCCGCAAAGCTTCACGACATCGGCGCGCTGCGCGAAACGGTCTGGCTTGAGCCGAGCGAGGAAGAACGACTGGCTGTCGCGCTCGCGGGCGCCGACCTGGTCGCCTTCACCGGCGACCGCCGGATGATCGCTGCGCTGCGCCACCAAAACGAGAACTTCGACGGCTCCGGGTCACCCGACGGACTGGCCGGCGACGCGATCCCGCTTACGGCGCGCATCATCGCCGTGGCGAACGCGTACGACACGGTCTCGCGCGAACGCGGGCAGGCTGCGGCACTCGCAGAACTGAACGCGCGCGCTGGTTCACGGTTTGACCCGGATGTCGTCGAAGCATTCAACATCGACGCGCAGGCAAGTCCGATCGCGGCGTTGCGCGGAGCCGCTGCGGGCGTCGCGCCCAAGGCCACTGCAGCTGCCACCGACTTGGTTCGCGGCTCGGCCACCGTTGCCGTCGCGGCTTCGATCGCCACCGGAACAATTGTGTCGGCTGGCGTTGGCGGCTCACCTTCGTCCGACGGAAACGACCCTCGGTCAAAAACTATCCCCGCCGCAGCGGTCGTGTCCGCTGAAGGCTCTGCGTCCAGCGGGACCGACGACTCGCCGGAAACCAAGTCCAAGAAGACGGGCGATCGCGATAGCAACAGCGAGAAGGAGGCGGATCCAAGTTCGTCTCGGTCAGAAACGAACTCCGATTATGGATCGTCCACGTTCGCCAACTCCCCGAGCGGCAGCGACGACAGAGGCGACTTGCCGCTGACAAAGAATTTCCCAGAAGTCAAGAAGCCCGAGGTGCCGGTTGCCCCAGTTCAAGGCGTGAGCGAGACGATCGGCGAGACGATCGACAACACGACCCAGCCAGTAGACAAGGTGGTCGAAGGTCTCGGGAACACCGTCGACGACACCGTTGATGGCACCGTCGGCGTCCTCCCCAAGAAGAAGTAGCGGGCGCTCCGGCCCGCGCCGCCAATAGGCTGGAAGTCGCGATGGGAGAGGCACGGACCACCAACGGAGACCGCATGCGCATGGGCGGCATGGCGCTGGACAACGGCCTGCTCGTCTACGGCCCCAAGCATTGGGCTGCCGCGGTTCGCGACAAGAACGATCAGATCGTCGTGAAGAGCGGCAAGGTGCCGCGTCTGCGCGGACCGCTGGACCGCGTGCCTGGAGTGCGCGGAGTGATGCGTCTCGCCGAATCGATGATCGTCGTGCCGCTGGTGCGTCTCCGGCTTCCCCAGGCACGTCTTCCCTTCGAGAACGCGCAGGTCGTCGGAACCGCCGCCGCGACGATGGCGATCACCCTCGCGGTGCGCAAGCGCAGCAAGCGTGGCGTTGGATCTGAAGCCGCGCTGTCGGTCCTTGGAATGGCCCCGGCGCTGATCAGCCTGAAGGCGGGCGACACCGCGCAGTACCACGGCGTCGAGCACAAGGCGATCGCGGCCTACGAGCTCGGTGGCGACCCGACCGACGCAGCGGTGATCGAGGCTGCGTCCAAAGAGCACGAGCGCTGCGGCTCGCACCTCGTTGCCCCGATGATGCTCGCGGGCATCGCCGGCGATGCGATGATGCGTCAGGTGGTTGCCAAACCGGGGCCGCTTGCGCAGGTAAGTGTGGGACTCGCGGGCGCCGCGACCTCGATCGAAATGTTCGCGTATGCCGAACGCCACCCCGGCACCATGTTCGCCAAGATCTTCCGCGCGCCGGGCTTCAAGCTGCAAGAGGCGATCGGCACGCGCGAGCCGACCGCCGAACAGATCGAAGTCGGCCGCGCCGCAATCACGGCACTTCTCAAGGCCGAGGGCGTCGAGGCAACGCCCGCCTAACTGCGAACGAAGTTTCCGTGAAAGCCTGGCGGCACCGCGCGTGAGACTTCGGCTCTTGCGATTTCGGTCATGTCGCGGGCGTCGAGCACCAGCAACATCGATCGACCGGCCTCGCCGTCGAGCGCGAGCGAAAGCAACACGCCGTCGTCCTCGGTCTTGGCGTCGGGCGCCGCAACGAAGACAGGTTCTCCGACCAGGCAGTTGTCTTCCTGCCACACCGTCGAGGATCCCCACGTTGCGTCGATCTTGACCAGGCGGTCGAAGGGCACCCCGGCGCCCGGGGCCATTCCGACGCCGTACACATACGAATACGGCAGGCAGTTGTTCTTCTTGTAGTTGATCCGCGGCAACTCGATCGGCTCCTCGCTGACGCGGTGCTCCTCGGCGCGTTCGACGCCGGGCTTCAAGCGGTAGCGGTGTAGGTAGGCGCCGGCGTCCTCTGGGTAGTTGCCCTCGCGAATTTTCTCGAGGTAGAGGTTCTCAACAATTGAAGCGTCGTCAAAGCGGCAGAGATCGACGACGACATCTTCGCCCTCTTCCCATGCGTTGACGTGGTGGAAGCAGAAGCCGGGCTCGGCCTGCCACTCGCCTCCGACCTCGCCGGTCTCGCGATCGATCAGCGTGATCTTCGTGCCGTCTTCGGGGTGGAACTCGAAGTTCTCGATGAAGGGCTTGCCGCTGCGCAGAACATCCAGGGGATTGATGCGGAAGGGGAACTCGGTGAGGATCAACCAACGACCGCTCATGCCGAACGAGTGCTGGTAGGTCGGGTGCTTGCGGACGATCTTCGCGATGCGCTTCTGCGCCAACGTGCCCGGCTCGACGCTGAAGAAGCTCTGCGACGAGCGGGGGCCGAACTTGCCGGCGAGGTTGATCATCTTGCCGCTTGATCCCTCGAGGTGCGGATGTGCCGTCGCGAACATGTCCATGTTCTTGTAGGCAACTCCGACAGTCGCGAGCGTCTTCGGATCGAACTCGTAGGCCATCGGTGTCTCGCTCAGCGCGATGTACTGCTCGCCGAATTTGAGCGCGTTGATCGCCGGATTGTCGGTGACCTGCGGGCTGAAGATCGACTGGATGCGCTGGAAGCGCGTGCGGCACGGGTCGCTTGCGAACTCGCTGAGGCTGAGCTTGCCCGTCGAGCGGAAGGCCTTGTAGGCGCGACTCTCGATGTAGCGATTCATGTAGTGGACGCGGCCATCCTCGATCTCGAAGCTGTGCACGAGAGACATCCCGTCGAACCAGTGATTGACCTCGCCTCCGTCGAACTTCCAACGGCCGGGACCATTGCGAAGCAGCTGCCCGGAGAGCCAGGGGGGCAGCTCACCGCGCACCGGCAGCTCTTCGCGGCGCGGCATGTCGGAGTTCGATTCGAAGGCGAGGTCGATCACCTGTTGTGCTCGCTGGGGAACGCTTACCGGGGACATCGGGGACTCCTAGATAGTACAAAATGAACGATGCACGTGGAATCGTACCGGATTCGCCGCCATAATGCAAGTACGTACATGGCTCCGCGCAAATTGACAACCGCGTCTTACCTCGTGCTCGGCATGGTCGAGATGATCGAACCAGTCACGCCCTATAAGCTGAAAGCCTTCGCATCGCAGAGCGTCACGAACTTCTGGTCGATGCCGCACACGCAGATCTACACGCAGTGTGACCGGCTACTCAAGGACGGCTACCTCTCCGAGAAGCGCGAGAAGGCCGGTCGTCGCCGGCGAAGCTTTTCGATCACACGCGAGGGCAAGAAGGCGCTTGAGGCATGGCGCAACGAGCCGGCCGATGCGCCGATCGAGCTGCGCGACCTCTCGCTTTTGAAGCTCTTCTTCGGCGCCAAACCCGACCAGCTCGCCGCCGAACAGCTCGCCTCCCACGAGGCGAAGCTTGAGCAGTACCTCCAGGTCCGAAAGCTGGGTGTGCCAAACGAAGGCGTCGGAAGAGCGCTCGAGGCGGGCATCTCGCACGAACGCGAATTCGTCAAGTTCTGGCGCAAACTAGCCCAAGATAGGTAATTTCGACGACTCCAAAATCGATCAATTCATCGTCCTAACGTCCAGTTGAGCAAGCCGCCTCTTGCGCAATTGGTCGGATGGCCTTTTACTTCGTAGGTGAATGGACTCGCCCCGCCCGGCGCCGGCACGCAAGTTCGTCCGTCCTTGCTGCTCGCCCTGACAACAACTTCAGTTCTTGTTCTCGTTCCGCTCGGCGTGGCGTGGGCAGTTCAGATTCTTTCCCCAGCGCACGACCTCGTGCTGTCCATTGCTGCGGGAATGCTCGCCTCACTCACGATTACCTGGCTCGCGACGACACTCTGGTCCCGGACCACCAGGGCAGGCGAACGCGTATTTGGCGATGTGACCCTGCTCGGCCTTCTGCGCTATCAGCGAGCGAACCGACAGGTCAACCGGCTCGAAGCAGTAATGGCCGACCGCGCAACCATCACCAGCGACGAAGCGCGTCGCACGATGATGCGCCTGGCCGACGCGCTCGAGCGCCGCGACCTTCGCACACACGGACACTCGCGTCGAGTGGCCCGTCACTCAGCGGCGATCGCTCGTGAGATGGGACTGCCCGCCGAGGAGATCGCACGCATTCGCTTCGCGGCCGCGATGCACGACATCGGCAAGCTGAACATCCCCGAAGAGATCCTCCTCAAGCCGGACAAGCTGACCAAAGAAGAGTTCGAGATCGTCAAGCGCCATCCGGTTGACAGCGCGAAGATGGTGGAGGTGATCGACGATCCTGCACTGGTCGCGATCATCCGCGGCCACCACGAGCGTTGGGACGGCGGCGGATACCCGGACAATCTCGCAGGCACACAAATTCCCTTGGGCGCGCGCATCATTGCGGTCGCAGACACGTTTGACGCGATGGTCTCTGACCGTCCGTACAGCGAGGCCGCAGCACACAAGAAGTCCCGCGAGGTGATCGCCGAGAATTCGGGCTCGCAGTTCGACCCTCAGGTAGCTGACGCATTTCGTCAGTACTACCGCGGGGGCAACTGGCACGTGGCGTGGGGTGCGGTCTCCGCTCTCCCGCCGCGTTTTGCGAGTCTGCTCGGCGATCTCCTTCGCGGCGGCATTCCCGCCGCGAGTGCGGCACCTGCAGTCGCAGCGGTTGCGATCGCTGTTACCGGCGTGGTGAGCGTCGGCGGACTACCCGGGACATCGAACTTCCAGAAGGCCGGCCAATCAGGCAGCTCGGCCGTCGCGGTCGTCGTGGGGGGCTCCGACGACCGCGCGGTCAAGCTCGACGGCGGTCGCGTGGTCAGTCTGCCGGAGGGCGTGCGGATGACCAAGCAGGGGGTCACCGTTGACCCGAGCGGAAGACCAGTCGATCTCACGAAGACCGAGCACACCAACGTTCCGGCCACGGGCTCGGCCGCAGAGGCGACCGTAGGAAACTCGAACTCCGCGCCCGGCAGCAAGCCGTCCGAATTGGACGGCGAGTCGAGCGAGACCAAGTCCGATACCGGTGACGAACTGAAAGAGACGACGACGAAGACCACCGACAAGTCGGGCAAGAAGGACAAAGACGTCAGCGAGAAGCTCGACAAAGTCGCCGAGCAAGTCAAGGAAGTCGGCGCCGGTGACGCCACCGACCACGCTGCGGACACCGTCAAGAAGGTTGCCGACACCGTCAAGGAAACCGGGGAAGCTGGGAACAAGACCGGCGAAGCCGTTGGCGGCGGACTCGGGGGCAAGAAGTAGTCACCGTCCGCGCGGGCAGCTGTTTCCGCGCACGAATCCTCTAGGCTTGCGCCCGCCTATGTTCAAAGAAATTGACCACATCGGGATCGCCGTCGAAGACATCGACGCCACCCTCGAGATCTACGCAGTGCAGTTTGAAATGGCCATTCAGTACCGAGAGACCGTTGAGTCGCAGGGCGTCGAAGCCGTGCTGCTTGAGGTCGGTGGGGGCCACGTTGAGTTGCTCCGTCCGCTCGGACCGGACACACCCGTTGGCAAGTTCGTCGAGAAGCGCGGCCTCGGCATGCATCACGTTGCCTACCGCGTCGATGATGTGCAGGCCGAACTCGACAAGCTGAAGGCCCTCGGCGTTGAGCTGATCGACGAGACCCCGCGCATCGGCATCAGGGGCAGCACCGTTGCCTTCGTGCACCCGCAGGCGGCCGGCTTCGTGCTGACCGAGCTGGTCACGCCGGCTGAAGACCACTAGCTTTTTTAACGACCGAGAGGAACGAGCAAGATGGCGTCAGAGGACAGGAAGACAATCGGCCTCGGGCTCAAAGGCGGAGCCACTGCTCAGCTGAAGCTTGAGCAGAAGGATCTCGACAAGCTCGTCAAGGCGATCGAAGAAGAAGAGAAGTGGGTCGAGGTCAACGATGAGAAGCGCATCGTGCATCTGCGCGCCGACCACGTCGAGTTCTACTCACTGGAATCAGACGACAAGGAAGATCGCCGCGCGGGCTTCTAGCCGCCGCGCGCCGTCGGCGCTCTTGCAATATCGATCATTCTGGAAGCCGCTCGACAAGGCGGAGCTGCCCGTGCTCAAGTGGGTCGAACGCGTCCGCGCTGGCGGCGTGATTGAGCAGGCGACGCGGGTGATCACCGAGTCCGGTCAGTACGGACTCGTTTGGTACGCCGTTGCTGGCGCCGCTGCTTACCGCGATCCTGTGAAGCGGGATCGCTGGATCGCCGCGGGCGCGAAGGTCGCCGGGATCTACGCGGCCAATACGGCGTTGAAGATGGTGGCCAAGCGGCAGCGGCCGCCGATTGCAGCTTTGGGCACGCCAACCGGCCTTAGTTTTCCCTCGGCGCACGCATCCACTTCCTGTGCAGCTGCGCGACTCTTCAGCGACATCGAGCCCGGCCTGAAGCCTTTGTTCTACTTCGCAGCATTCAACGTGACGGGTTCGCGCCTTCACTTCTGCGTCCACTACCCGAGCGATCTGCTTGCCGGCGCCGCACTCGGCGACCTCGCCGCCCGCGCCCTGCGCTGAAGTACGCAAATAGCGACACCAACCTCAGACCCGGTCTGAGGTTGCATCCGCAAATAGCGACTTTTCCCCCGCTACCGTCCCGCGCGTGGCGATGAAGGTCGGAATAGTCGGGATGCCCAACGCGGGCAAGTCATCCCTGTTCAATGCACTCACCAAGGCGGGGGCCGAGGCCGCGAACTACCCCTTCACGACGATTGAGCCGAACGTGGCCGTCGTACCCGTGCCCGACCAGCGCCTGCTCGAGACCGCCGCCGTCACCGGCGCGACCGACATCCGCCTTGACCAGATCCACGTGCACGACATCGCGGGCCTCGTCCGCGGAGCGAGCAAGGGCGAAGGCCTCGGCAACCAGTTCCTCGCGAACATCCGCGAGACCGACGCGATTCTCCACGTGGTCCGCGCGCACGAAGACAGCAAGGTCGTCCACCCCGAGGGCGACGTCGATCCGCTCCGCGACATCGACACGATAGAGACCGAGCTGATCTTCGCTGACCTCGACCAGGCCGAGCGCCGACTCCAGCGAGTCTCCAAGGAGGCGAAGTCGCTCGACCCGGAAGCGATTGCCGAAGAGGCCTGGCTGAAGGATGTAGTTGACGCACTTCAAGCAGGCAAGGCAGTGCGCACGGTCCCAGTCCCCGAAGACGCGCCGCTCGCCCTGAAGTCGCTGAGCCCGCTCACGGGCAAGCCTGTTCTGTTCGTCGCCAACGTCACCGAGGGCGAGACCGAGGCCCCGCCGTCGATCGCCGCGTACGCCAAGTCGCAGGGAGCCGAAGCAGTGGCGATCAGCTCACGCATGGAGGCCGAACTCGTCGAGATGGACGACGACGAGGCCGCGGCAATGCGCGAAGAACTCGAGATCCCCGAGTCGGGCCTGACCACAGTGATCAACGGCGCCTTCGCCCTCCTGGACCTGCTGACGTTCTTCACTGTCGGCGAGCAGATCGGCCAGTCCTGGCACATGCAAAAGGGCGGCACGGTCTACGACGCGGCCGGCGAGATCCATACCGACATCCAGCGGGGCTTCGTCCGCGCGGAAGTCATCAACTTCCAGGAACTGATCGAGGCGGGCGGATATGTCGGCGCGAAGGAAAGGGGCACGCTGCGGCTTGAGGGCCGCGACTACGTGATGCGGGACGGCGATGTGATCACTGTCAAGCACACCAGCTGAGCCGGACCAATATGCGCGTAGGCTCGGCGCCGTGCACTCAATGCCCGAAATATCACTCGGCCTGATCCATGGCGAGACCTCGGGGGAGGTGCCCAGGAGCATGCGAACCACCGAGCTCGGCCACGGACCCACCGGTGGCGGAAGCTGGCGCAAACTCGGCGAATGGGAGGGCACTGAGCTCGCGTTCGGCTTTTCGGAGAATCCTGGCGGCTCGTGATCGAGTATCGCGCGGTCGGGCGGGCAGACTTCAGCGCTTTCGACGAGTCCGGAATGGTCAAGACCGTCTACGCGTTCAAGCTCTCGCCGGCTCCAAATGGAACACTCGTTACGGCCGTGATGCGAACTGCGACCACCGACGACCACGCCCGCAAATGGTGTCGCCGTCCCTGGACAAACAGCGTCGGTTCAGTTGCACACACTCTCGTTGGTGCTGCGCTGGAGAGTGCCCAGGCAGCGCCCGAAGCCGTGCCCGCTACTTCTTCGGCTTGCGCTTGATCTCCGCGCCCGGCGCATGCTTTCAGCTGCGATGCCGCCATCGAGGGGGAACCCCGGCGGCCGTCAGCCCGCAGCCAACGAATAGTAGCGCCGCGGCGACAACCAATGCGGTTGTTGAAGAAGGAGCGTGAATCGGCCACTCGTAAAAGGCAGTGCCCGGAAGATGACCAGAGTTGAAGAAGATCACGAACATCACCATCAGCACGGGGGCGACAAACGCTCCAACTGCTCCGGCACCCCAGCCCGCGATCAGAGCGATTCCAAGCAAGCCTGCGAAGTTGCGGGCCAACGTCATAGCGCCCAAACTGGAAATCAGGTCAGCCACGCCGAGCGAGGCGAATGCGAATGCGACGGATGTAACAACCAACCCTACGTCGAGATACGCGACATGACGTACCGCCGTGGACTCGCTCGCCGGGCGTCGATCGAACAATGCGTTGGCTATTGCAGCGGCAGGAAGCAGCGGAACAAACAACGAAAGCAGGACCGGGTCCTGCGATCCCATTCGAAGGTTTGGTACCGAGACCTGTGCTGAACCAGCCACGATCGCAAGGAGTGCCTGCGCGCCGAGAGCACCGAGAATGATCGCGCTGCCGCGAACCCGTAGCCACCAGATCATGAGTTGTGCAAATCTCGACCGGCTTCAGGAACAGGTCGCGAGCTCATTGATTGATTGATTCGCCCAGTTCGATTGTGCTCGCGGACTGCTCTTCGCAACCGCTCGATAGCGATGCATTTCAGATCGCGTGAGGGGCGTGTTTTCACGAGCCTCGGAGGCGTTGGCCTTGCCAAGCACCCACCAGGTGAGTATCGGCTTGAGATCTGTCGTGTCATAGGCAGACGACGCGGCGCAGTCCGGTGTTCGCGGGATCAGTGAGCTTGCGAGTGAGCCGCGAATCTCGGACGTGTTTGCCTGCGGCGAAATGCCGAACTGCCATCGATCGCCACCGGGACGCTCGGTGGCGAGAGTGGGCGTTGCGATGCCGGCGGCGCGCAGATCCTCGCCGATTCGACTTGCAACTTTGGCGGTTCGGTTCAACTGCCCTGCGTTCTCTTTCCAGACGCAGATACGTGGGTTGCTCCCAGCGCAGCGAAGATCGCTCGCGGCGCGGATTGAACCGGGGGTGAAGCCGAACGAGTTCACCATCGAAACGGCGACGAGCACGAGCGCCAGGAATCCGCCGAAAGCGGCCGGCACGAGCCATCGTGTCCTGGTTCCCGGGATGAAGGCAAGCGACAACAGTGCAACAGCAAGCGCGACAAGAATTCCGGCCAGTATCACCGAGTTTGACGGCTGGATAGAAAGGTCGCAACAGTCGATCAGGTTTCCGTTGAGGTGCCGGATCCAGAGCGGCTCTGTGGCCGACGGATAAACGATCCAGAGCCACGGAACGACGACCGCGATCGGCAACGCGAAGGCGCGAGAAAGCCGCGTGCCGAGTGCGAAACCGAAACAAGTGAACGCCGCGATCTGGGCGAGCTCGCCCACAAGGATGAAGAAGTCCGTGAATGAGAGCGGAATCGCCTCGGAGCCGGCGTACAGCGCCGTCGGGACAATCAGCACCGCAGCCCCACAAGCAATATTCGGGAGAAGTTGTCGCGCGACCACCGCTCTGCGAGAGCGATTCGCGGTGGAGATCATCGCCGCGCCGGCCCGATGCCGGTTGCCCTCGATTGCCGCGAAAATCGCGCTGAACGGTGCGGCGATTGCGAGCGCCATTCCGCCCTGAGCGATTGCCGCCGACGAATATCCCATCGGGTCGGCCGCATCCTGCAGATAGCCGTATGCGATCAGGATCGCTACTGGGGATAGGAATACGGCCCAAGATCGCGCGAGCGAGTTATTCACCGTGACCGCTATCTGTGACGATGCGTTCGTAGGCGTCTATTGCCTGAAGTTCCGGCGGCGCTGCGCGGTCGGCGCTGATGGCAAGGAACTCTTGGACCGTGCCGTGGAACAACAGCTCTGCATCGATCAAGACGTACACGTGATCGAACACGGAGTCGATGTCCTCGACCTGGTGCGATGAGATGATCGTGCTCCGCTCGCCGCGGAAGCCGGCCACCATCGACATGAAGTTCCGTCGCTGAAGTGGATCAAGTCCAGCTGTCGGTTCGTCCAAGAGCATCACTTCGGGGTCGTGCACCAGAAGTTGAGCGATCCCGACGCGGCGGAGTTGGCCTCCTGAGATCGACGTCGGCTTGCGATCAGACAAGTCTGAGAGGTCGAGAGAATCGAGCACTTCGACCGAGCGCTCCCATGCTGCCTTCTTGCTCATCCCCTTCAGCCAACCGGCGTACGCGACCTGTTCGCGGACGGTGAGCCCCGGAATCGGCGCGACGTCCTGCCCGAGCATGCCGACAACATCGCGGTACTGGCGCTGCGCGCGAGCTGCGTCGATGCTGCCGAGAGCGATCGATCCTCGAATCGGTCGAATTGACGTAGCCAGCAATCGGAGAAGTGTCGATTTGCCCGCGCCGTTGGGCCCCAGAAGCAGTGTGTTTCCGCCCTCGAACCCGCATGAGAATGACTCGAACAGGCGGCGATCGGAGCGGTACGCAAACTCGATGTCAGTGCACGTGAGCAACATTGTTTCCATTGTGTTGAGGCCGACAACTCCCCGGCGGTCGACAGCCCGCCGCCCGCCGAGGAGAGTCATTGATCTAGTACGCGACGCGAACCGAGGCCGAGAGCCAGTTGCCCGACTCCTGGTCGTTGATCGTGTTAATGCGGAACTTGTAAGTTCCGGCTTTCACGTCACCCCAGTCGCGGGTCGACGAGTTGTAGCAGCGCGCCAGTTGCGTGCCGAACGATTCGTCGGGAAGCGACGTGCGCTTACGGCGAAGTTCGACGCCCGCGCGGGCACTACCGCTTGACGGCACGGTGCGGCAGCTCGAGAGCTGGACCGTCGTCGACGCGCCGTCGTTGTTCTTGTCGGAGCAGTCACGAGAGTTGAAGCCTGTGAGCACGCTTGACAGCGATCCAGTCCACGAACCTTCACCGAATGCGGACGCAGTCACCGTCAGCATCGCGACGAGCATCAACACTACGAGCAATCTCTTTTTTTTTTTGATCATGTTTCCTCTGAGTTGGTGAGCAATAGCCGATCTGTCCCTGATGATTATAACTCATGTGCTAACCCAAATTAATACAGAAGATGTGGTGACTATCTTTCGGAATACAGCGCGAGCTCGCTTCGGCAGGCAAATCATGCGCGCTGATGTGTCGCGACCGCGTTAACCACTCGCGATAAGCAACGTCCGAAATCTCCATCCAACCGGACGGCTTGTTTCGGGCGGTCGCTACCCCCCGGTTGTTAGGCTCCGACGCGGCCAACTGCCACGGCCAAACACCGGCAAACAAGTTGGAAACAGTCCTCAAAAACGCTTAGATCTCCCCCGTAAAGAAGGAACGTATGGCAACCCCCAAAGCAAGTGCAGTATTCGTCGAATGTCTCGAGGCAGAGGGAGTGCGTTACGTCTTCGGAATTCCAGGTGAAGAGACCCTGGACCTGAACGAATCGATCGAGGACTCCTCGATCCAGTTCGTCCCCGTACGTCACGAGCAGGGCGGCGCCTACATGGCCGACGTCTATGGCCGACTGACCGGACGCGCTGGCGTGTGCCTTGGCACCCTCGGACCGGGCGCAACCAACTTGATCACCGCGGTTGCTGATGCTTACCTCGACCGCGCGCCGCTCGTGGCGCTGACCGGCCAGGGCGACCTCGAGCGCATGCACAAGGAGTCGCACCAGTACATCGACCTGATGCGCGTGATGCGTCCGATCACCAAGTGGAACGCCCAGCTGACCGACGAAGCGATCATCCCTGAGGTCGTGCGCAAGGCCTTCAAGATCGCCGAATCCGAGAAGCCCGGCGCCACCCACATCGAGCTTCCCGAAGACGTCATGGCTCGCCCGCTCGACGCGCAGCCGCTTCCGCGCATGGAAGTCGCCCGCCCCGAGCCCAACGCCCGCGACATCCTGCGCGCCGCCGACATGATCAAGTCGGCGGTCAACCCGATCGTGCTTGCCGGTAACGGAGTGATCCGCGTCAACGCAACGCAGGCGATGCGCGACTTTGCCCACGCCACCAACATCGGCGTCGCAACGACCTTCATGGGCAAGGGCATCATCGACTACGAGGACGAGCTGTCGCTGGGAACGACCGGCCTGCAGGCCGGCGACTACACGCTCGCTGGTTTCGATGAAGCCGACCTCGTGATCGCTGTCGGATACGACCTCGTCGAACACGCGCCCGAGAAGTGGAACCCGAACGGCGACAAGAAGATCATCGTCATCGACACCAAGGCCGCCGAGATCGACGCGCACTACATGCACGAGATCGAGTTGGTCGGCGACATTTACCACATCCTCAACATCCTCACCGAGGAGTGCCGCAATGTCAGTTTCTCGGGTGGATCGCAGCGCCTGAACGACATCGTCATGGGCCGCTTCGAGACCGCCAAGAACGACGACTCCTTCCCTGCCCAGCCGCCGCGCGCGCTCTGGGAGATCCGCGAGGTGATGGGTCGCGACGACATCCTGATCTCAGACGTCGGCCTGCACAAGCTCTGGATCGGTCGTATGTTCCCGGCTCATGAGCCGAACACCGTGCTGATCGCCAACGGCCTCGCTGGCATGGGCTTCGCAGTCCCGGCCGGAATCGCGGCCAAGCTCGTCCACCCGGACCGCACCGTCATCACGGTCAACGGCGACGGCGGATTCCTGATGAACTGCCAGGAGCTCGAGACGGCGGTGCGCCTGAAGACTCCGGTCGTCAACATCATCTGGGAGAACCAGCAGTTCGGTTCGATCGTCTGGAAGCAGGACAACAAATTCGGCCGCCACTTCGGCGTCGACTTCACCAACCCGGACTTCGTCAGGCTCGCCGAGGCATTTCACATGCCGGCATGGCGCGCCACCTCGATCGACGACTTCAGCACGCGCTTGAAGCACGCGGTCACGCTGGACGTGCCGTCGCTGATCGTGCTGCCGATCGACTACTCGATCGATGTGCGGATTTCGGAAGAGCTGGGCGAGGGTCTCGTCGCGACCTGATTCGGCGTGACCCTTGAGGTATCCGCAAACTCGGGCAGGCAGCGGCATCTTCCTGACTTCTCAAACCCCAACGACGTGAAACTGACTCCTGAACCCGTTCCAGTTTGAGGTATCTTGCGCGCGGCTCGGGTGGTACGCCCGCGCAGGGTCAGGCGCCGAAGCCGAACTGAAATCTTCCGCAATCCCGCTCGGAGCCCCGCGATGCATTAGATACCGAGGCGTACTCCGCTCGAAATCCCTGCATTTGGCCGATTTCCGAACCGAACGGTCGTGCTCGACAGATGCTGACCACGCGGTTACTCTGGGCGAGCTGGATCGCACTGAGCCGGGCGACGTAGTTGCCCAGCGATCCGCGGGCATTCACTCATACAAGGGGAAACAAGTTGAACCAGTTCAGCCGCCGCAAGGCAGCCGTCTTGACCCATCTCGTCGCGGCGGCCATCTGCCTGCTTGCTGTCTCGGGCGCCGGTGCGAAGGTGATCCCGTCGGTCTCGACGTCGCTGACGCTCGACCAGGTGATCCCCACCGGGACTTCCGGAGCGACCACGACGATCGCCGTCCCCGCGACGAAACTCGGCCAGCACGCCGATCTCACCGTTGACATGAACTTCGGATATGGCGCGACCGGGATGATCACGCTCGGCAATGGCTACGGCACCGTCGAAGATCCCGCGACCTATGAAGAGTGGCGCTCATCGCTCAACTCACTCGTCGTCGAAACGCCCCCCGGGCTGGTCGGCAATCCCAATGCAATCCCGTTCGCCGAACGTTGCCCAGTTGACACATTCACGAGTGGCGCGGTCTGTCCCAACTCGGCAACGGTGGGCGAATTCACGATCAAGACGCTGCTGCTCCCCGCGCCCGACCAGACCGACTCCCTTCCGCTCGTCGCGGGAGACACTGGATACATCGGCGCCACGATCGGGCCGAAGGTTCGATACGGCGGAATCACCAAGGTCTCACTGCTGCAGACCAACCCGGAGGTACCGGCGCTCATCGGAATCCGCGTCGTGCCGTGGTTTGACCTTGGCGGTCCGATTCTCACGGTGATGAAGGTTGAGCCCGACACGAACGGCGACCTGCGGCTTCGCACGACCACGCCAGCGGGAATCCGCGACCACATCATCAGCAAGCCGACCGACGATCCGCCAAACACCAACATCGCTCAGTTCCGCATCGACAAGATGGTGCTGAAACTCTGGGGCAAGCTTCCCAACGGCCGCAGCTTCATGACCAATCCGACGAGCTGCACGAAATGGACCTCGAAGATCTGGGCGAAGTCCAACTACGACAACTCGAACCTCGACGCCGATCCGCTCGGCACGGGTGCGCCTGCATTCGCCACCGGCAACGAGAGCTCGATCACACCGGACTGCACGAATCAGGGCGACGTGCCGTTCCCGGTTTCCGGCAACGTTGCGATCAGCAGTCCCAACCGCGACACCTCGCCAACATTTGACTTTACGGTCAACAATCCGGGCGTGCAGGCCGACGGCCAGGTTTCGACGAGTCCGAGGACGATCCGCACCACGATCCCGGCTTCGATAAACGTGGACGTGCAGCAGCTGGGCCGCGTCTGCGCAGTAGGCAATTTCGATGCGGACACGTGCCCGACCTCGAGCCGAGTCGGTTCGGTGAAGATCGAGACGCCGCTCATCTCTGCCGGGCTCTCGGGCGATGTTTACCTCGTCAAGCAGACCGCCAACGCAGGCCTGCCGGATCTCGGACTGCGCGTGCGCGGCGCCATCACCTTCACGCAGCGAGGAACAAACCGTTACACAGGCGAGAAGTTCAACCAGATCGAAACGACCTTCGAAAACATCCCGCAGGTTGGATTCAGCAAACTGATCTTCCGTCTCGATGGCGGACCGCAGGGCCTCTTGCGCTCGCTCGCCTGCCCGACCTACAACAAGGCGCCGGCGCTGCCGAACTTCACCTACTACTTCACCGCCTGGACCGGCGCGCAGGCCACGAGCACCACTCCACTCAACATGGCCAGCTGCTTCGGCATCCAGACGCTGAAGAAGTACAAGAAGTGTCTCCACTCGATCCTGCCGATCCACCCGAACTACCAGTCGCGCTCGCGCGTGAAGAACGTGGTGCTCTCGATCGACGGTAAGCGCAAGGCGTCGCGCAAGAACAGTCCGTTTCGTTTTGACCTTCCGATCAAGAAGCTCAGGCTGAAGTCGAAGAAGAAGCACACGTTCGTGCTCAAGGCGACCTACGACGACAAGACAGTCTCCAAGAAAACCGCGACCTTCAAGGTGTGTAAACGATGAAGAAACTGATCCCGCTGGTGGCCCTGGTTGTCTGCCTTTTTGTGGTCTCGGGCGCAGCAGCAAAAGTGATCCCATCGGTATCAACGCAACTCGCCAACGAGGTCGAAGTCCCGCCCAGCGGCGAGACGCCCTACACGACCTGGGTCAACGTGCCGGACACGCGCCTCGGCGCTCACACTGACTACGTGGTTCGTATGGACTTCGATTACGGGGCGACCGCGCTGACCGGCCCTACCGACCAGCAGTACCCGGACCCCGCGTCCAACGCGCCACCTTCTGTCCCGCAGGAATCTGTCCAGGACATCGTGGTGGACTCGCCCGCGGGCCTCGTCGGAAATCCCAATGCGATTCCGTTCGACGAGCGCTGCGACATGAGCACGTTCGAGAACGACATATGTCCGGCATCCTCGATGGTCGGCACCTATGCGATTCAAACAACGGTCATGGGTCTTACGCCGGCGGAGGGCGGCTCGACTGCGCCGGTGAGACTCGGTCGCGGCTACCTGCGGATGCTGCTCGACTACTACGACACCGACGGCACTGGCGGTTACACGCAGCTCAGCCTGATCAAAACGGCGCCCGAAGTGCCGGCCAAGGTCGGCGTGTACGTGGCACCGCCATTTGGCTTCCAACCAATCCGCCAGATCCTCGACATCTCTCCCGACACGAGCGGTCAGCTCCAGTTGCGCACGCTTGCCAGCAACATCACGAGACTTCTGCGCACCGGCTCCGGTAGCGCCAACCCCGGCGCTCCTTCGGGAAGCATTCGGATCGACTGGCAGGAGATTCGCTTCTGGGGCATGCTTCCCAACGGCAACGCGTTCATGACGAACCCGACGAGTTGCGAGAAGTGGAAGACCACGATCTGGGCCAACAGTCAGTTCTTCAATGACAATCTCGATGCCGACCCGTTGGGCCTGGGCTCGCCGCAGCTCAAGCTCGGCAACACGGACGAGATCACTCCGGACTGCACGAACTTGTCTATCGTGCCGTTCCCGATCACTGGCAAAGTTGCGATCGACGCTCCGAAGCGCGACTACTCACCGGCCTTTGATTTCACGATCGAGAACCCGGGTGTACAGGCCAACGGTGCGGTCTCGACCAGTCCGAGGAAGATTGTCACGACAATCCCAGCGTCGATCAACGTCGACGTTCAACAGCTCGGTCGCACCTGCACTTTGACGGACTTCAAGGCCGATGCCTGCGCGAAATCGGCACGGGTTGGCTCGGTGAAGATCGAAACCCCTCTGATCCGAGCAGGACTGAGCGGTGATGTCTACCTCGTCAAGCGGAGTGCCACGTCGGGACTCCCTGATCTTGGGCTGAGGGTGCGCGGAGCAATCACGTTCACGCAGCTTGGCTCGAACCGCTACGTCGGCGCCAAGAACAACCAGATCGAAACGACCTTCGAAAACATCCCGCAGGTTGGATTCAGCAAACTGATCTTCCGTCTCGATGGCGGACCGCAGGGCCTCTTGCGCTCGCTC
>JACPNS010000014.1 GCA_016185345.1 Solirubrobacterales bacterium
CGAGCTGCTCGGTTGCGCAACGATCGACCCGGCGAAGGACTACCAACCGATGCGACCGCCGTGACATCGGAGACAGATGTCTACGATGAGCCGAGACATCTGTCTCCGATGTCCCGACACATCACAGAACGGAGAGGGAGGGATTCGAACCCTCGATGGAGCTATAAACCCCATACTCGCTTAGCAGGCGAGTGCGTTCAGCCTCTCCGCCACCTCTCCCGGAGAAGGCAGCAGTTTATATGCGCGGCCGTGCTTGCTCGGGCTCCTGCTTGAAGAGCCACCAAAGCGCCAGCGCCGGGACCACCAGCGGGAGCCATCCGTAGTCGCGTCCGTAGAAGCTCCATACGGTGCCGACATCAAAGGAGCTGTCGCCGAGCGTCGTGATCGTGCCGATCGTCAGCACGCCGATCAGCTCGATCGTGCATGCGACTTTTCCAACCTTCACGCCCACGGCGTCGCCGCGCCAAATCGCCCAGACCGCGGCGAGGTAGACCATGGCCGCCGCGAGTGAAAACGAATAGGGCACCGGCGCCTCATCAAACTTGAACACCAGCTCGTACGTAGAGCGACCGACCGCGGCGAGAGCGAGCAGGGAATAGGCCCCGAGCAACGCCACTTGTGCGTCCCCGCGTAATTTTCTCGATCGCGTCAAAGCGCTCGCACGTTAGTGCAGCCGGATGCTTAGACTGGACGCCAATGGCGAAGCAGATACGCAACTGGTCAGGCTTGCAGCGGTTCACGCCGCAACATTTTGTAGAGCCCGCGACCACTGGACAAGTGGTCAGAGCGGTCGAGGCGGCGCGCGCCCGTAGCCACCGCATCCGCGTGCGCGGCAACTTGCACAGCTTCAGCGAGATCGTCAAGACCGACGACACGCTGATCTCATTGGCGGCCATGAGCGGCGTGATCGACGCCGATCGATCGAGCGGCCTCGTGCGCGTTCGCGCCGGGACATCGATCTACAACTTGAGCCGCGCCCTGGATGCGATTGGCCTGGCGATCCCCAATCTCGGCGACATCGACGTGCAGAGCATCGCGGGAGCCGCCGCCACGGGGACCCACGGGACCGGCCTGCACTTCGGAAACATCTCGGCGCAGGTGATGGCAGCGCGAGTGGTTACGGCGGACGGCGAGGTTCGCGAGATTGACGAATCCGACCCGCAAGCACTCAAGGCTGCTCGGGTTTCGCTCGGCACGCTCGGTGTGATTACGGAACTGACGCTGCAATGCGTTCCAGCGTTCCGGCTTGATCGCCTGGATCTGCCGCGCCCGATCGGCGAGACGCTTTCGCAGATCGACGAACTCTGCGCCGGCTTTGACCACTTTGAGTTCTACGTACTGCCGTACTCGGATCTGTCACTGCAGAAGCGCATCGATCGCTCCGACGCTCCGGCCAAGCCGCTGCCGGCCGCGAAGAAGTTCTTCAGCGATGTCGTGATCGAGAACGTCGCTTTCGGCGCGACAGTGAAGGCGGGCAAGCTGGTCCCGAAGGCAATCCCGCCGATCGCGAAGGGACTCGCCAAGGCGTTCTCGCCCGAGCGCCGGCTCGACAAGTCATTCGACGCCTTCTCGACCGTGCGGCTCGTGCGCTTCAACGAGCTCGAATACGCGATCCCGCGCGAGAACCTTGCCGAGGCCGTCGAGCGCATAATGGCGATGATCCAGGAACACGGCTACCCCGTGAACTTCCCGATCGAGATCCGCGTTGGTCAGGCCGACGAGGCGAGCTACCTCTCAACCGCCGCCGGACGCGAGACCGGCTACATATCGGTCCACATGGCCAAGGGCATGGACTACGAGCCCTACTTCCACGCAGTAGAGACGATCATGGACGGCTACGAAGGCCGCCCGCACTGGGGCAAGATGAACTGGCAAACGGCCGACAAGCTTGCTGCGCGCTATCCCGGCTGGAGCGACTTCCAGGCGGTACGCGCCTCGATGGACCCCGAAGGCGTCTTCACCAACGAATACACCGACCGCGTGCTCGGCCCGATAGTCGCCGTTCCATCGCAAGGCTGATAGCTAAGCCCCATTAAGCCCCAACATACGTCCTGCCGAGGGTCGGCAGGACGTATGTTGGGGCAAAAAGACGCTCATTTCGTCGCGCTAGAGAAACGCGTGGCCTTCGCCGCGATACGTCGCGACCTCATCGATGATTTCCGTTCCCTGCACAAGCAACAAGGAGTTGAACCGCTCGCACAACTCGCCGGCCTTCGTGTGACGGAAGTACGCCCTGTCGCCCACACGCAACGCCCCGGCAGCCCGACCAAGCAGCGGCGTCTGAACCTCTCCGGCACCTTCATTCGCATCAAACTTCAGTCCCACGGGCAGATACGGCGAAGGCATCCGATCCTTCGCGCCAACTCCACTGGCCAGATACCCGCCGCCCAAGGCAGTCGCCACAGACGCTGTGGGCTTCCGCACGACCGGAAGAGCAAAGATCGCCGCAGGCTCCAATCGAAAAGATGTGTACGTGTCAAACAGCGTCGGGGCGAAAAATCCAGAACCGGCGGCGATGTCGGTGACGGCTTCTTCCTTGCTCGTCGTGTGCAGGCTCCCGGTGCCGCCGCCGTTGATGAACTCGAGCGGCGAGATCTTGCGCACGGCGTCAACGACCTTTCCGCGTCGATCGGCCAGCTCGGCAATCGAGCGCTTCTGGATCTCGCGGATCGCGCGGTTCTTCGCCCTGTTGATCGCGCCCGGCGCGTTGTCACCAAGCCCAGCGATCTGCCCCTCGTAAAACATCATCCCGACGAGCTTTGAACCGGCGCGCCGATCGATCTCGCGCGCGAGGCCAGCCGCATCTTCAGGCGTGTGAATCGGCGATCGCTTCGGCCCAAGCTTCACGCGGTCGCCCGCAGTCCAATACGCGCTGTCCACGTCGATCGCCACGCGCACGGGCGCGCCGCCGCCGTGGATTTCGTCGATCAGGTCGAGATGTGCGGGGGAGTCCACGACGATCGCTGGCGCAGAGTCGGGATGTTCGGCGGTGTGGGCCGAAAGGGCGGCCAGCGCTTCGAGATCCACGCTCGGGTAGGCGAGCAGCAGATTCTCGAAGCCCTGCTCGGCAAGCCAGAGCGATTCGGCGAGTGTGAATGTGAGTTGACCGTTGTAGCGGCCGTCGCTCTCGAGGATCCGCCGCACGAGCGGCGCGCAGCGCAACGACTTGCTGGCGACGCGAATCGGCACACCATTGGCGCGCTCAAGCATCTGCCTCGAGTTGGCCCACATCGCGTCGAGATCGACAAACGCAAAGGGCGAACCGCGATCGGAAAAGAGCTCTTCGTAACGCGCCAGCCGCGCGGCAGGATCTAGCGCCGTTGTCATCAGGCGCAGTCTAAGTGTTGACGGCCATTGGCCCTGCTCCTCGCAGTATTTTTAACCATGAACTTTTTCACGCGACGTTCCCCCGAAATGCCGGCCGAAAGCCAAGCCCTGCCGGGCCGCGACGCTGCGACAAACCCCGGCGATCGCCACTTCGTAAACGGCAATCCGATCAAGGGTCCATTCCCTGCGGGCCTTGAACTCGCCGTCTTCGGCAACGGCTGCTTCTGGGGTACTGAGGAAGATTTTTGGCAGATCGATGGCGTCTTCAGCACGGCGGTCGGTTACGTCGGCGGCTTCACGCCAAACCCGAGCTACGACGAAGTATGCAGCGGAATGACCGGCCACACCGAGGCAACTCTGGTGGTCTTCGATCCCAACAAGGTCGGCTACGAACAGCTGCTCAAAACCTTCTGGGAGCACCATGACCCAACCCAGGGCATGGGCCAGGGCAATGACATCGGCACGCAGTACCGCAGCGGCATCTACCCCACAACTCCCGAACAGCGCAAGATTGCCGAGGCGTCACGTGATCGCTACCAGCCGGCCCTCACCGCCCGACGGTACGACGAAATAACGACCGAGATCAAGGACATCGATTTCGATCGCGATTTCTACTACGCCGAGGAGTACCACCAGCAGTACCTGGCGAAGAACCCGAACGGTTATCGCTGTCACAGCGCCACCGGCATCGAGTATCCGCTGGGCGCCGCCGAGGCAGTCGCTTAACGCGTTCTTTCCGGCTCGGCGACTTCTTCTGCGAGCCTTGTGGGCGAGCATCGACGTCGCGTGTCGATGATCCGCTCATACCCGTCGGGGGTGTAGAGCGAACCAGCCCCGGCCGGGAGATCGACCCCCGTCAGTTCGTCCCGGCCAGGGCGGTTGCAGTTGGACGTGGCCGTCGAACTGGCTCGCGAGGACAAAATGCGGTTTCAGCACGGTCGCCCGTGTCCTTGCCTGAGACACACAGAAAACGCCTCGTCAGCTAATTCCTAGCCACGTGGTCGGCATTGTATTAGGTCTCCCTAACTATTTGCCAAAACTTCGTAAAAAGTTTTCGGTCGCAAGTTAGAGCCGGTGCGACTCGCGTTCGCGCGCGATGTCCCTGGCGCGGTCTTCTTCGACGTCGGGATCCGGGCGTCGCTGGCGGGAAGCGCCGTTGGACGCTGCGTGTTCGCGCACTGACGCGTCGATCGATGAGTGATCTGAAGACAACACGTCGATGCCGCCTGCGTCTCGGCGATCCTCGGCCTGTCGGCGGCGCTTCTCGAACTGGCGCGTGTTGGCCGTCATGTAGATCGCGACGATCGCGATCGCTGCTGCGGACACGACTGCCAAAGCGACTATCTCTGTTGTTCCCATGCCCGGCTTCTACCCAGCGGGTGAAAGGTCCGAACTGATCACGCTGAAATATTGATCGACGCTTGCCGCACCGGGGATCGCATATTTGTGATTGATCACCGCAAACGGCACGCCGGTGACTCCAATCAGTTGAGCCTGCGCTTCGTCCGCGCGCATGAAGTCGGCGAAGGCGTCGCCTCTGAGCATGCCTCGTCCTCTGCGAGTCCGGCCAGCCTCGAATCCATTCCACGTCGGCCCAGACCGCGATCAAATGTCGATCAGCTCGACGATTCAGAGGGGGAACCGGTCTCCATTCGGCTGGCGATGGATGAAGGCAACCGCCGAAAGCGGAGGGTGAGGGATTCGAACCCTCGAACGAGTTACCCCGTTACTGGTTTTCAAGACCAGCGCATTCAACCGCTCTGCCAACCCTCCGCTGGGAAGATTACTTATGGGATCGTGTCTGCCCGGTTCAAATCGCAGATCGCGAATAACCCATTACACTGCTCGGAATTGCATTAGGCATCCCTAACTGCCTTAGTGCCGAACGTTCCCTGACCCCCGGACCGTTTTGACCCCATGAACCTGCCGCCGCGACGCGGCATCCCGGAGGTATTCCGAAGTTGAACTCGATATTCGCTCGTACTCGTTTCCTGTCTCTATGTGTGATCGCCGCCGCCGCGCTCACCTTCGCCGGCTGCGGTGACGACAAGGACGAGTCCGCCAGCTCGTCTGGCGCCACTGCCGCAACCGGCGAGTACTCAAACATCAAGCAGTACCTGCTCGATCACACTGGCCCGCTCAACCAGTCGATCTCGACGCTCTCGACCCAAGCAGACGCTTACTACGAGCTGGTCAACAAGGCAGGCTCCTGCGAAGCCGCTCTCAGGAACGACCGCGCCGCGGTTGAGAGGTCGGTCAAAGAGATGCAGGCGACTTGGAGGAAGGCCAACCCGCAGTACGAAGAGGCCGAGGGCGTTGTCGCCGGAGTACCCGAGCTCGCCGACTACGACGTGATTCTCGACGCCGGTGCTTCCAAGGAAGACGATCCCGAAGGCGCCGTGCCGTTCAACGTCACCTACAAGGACGGCACCGTGCTCAAGCAGCCGGGCAACTTCTTCTTCCTCACGGAGACTTCGCTGTGGGGCACCGAGGACAAGTTCACCTGCCCTGAGGTGGAGGCCGACCTCAACGGTGACGGCAAGGTGGAATTCCCGGAAGCGCTTCCGAACCCGGAGCACATACAAGCCTCGGCCGCTGAGATGAAGAAGTACACGACCGAGCTCAACGGCGCAGCCGAGAAGTGGCAGCCCACCGAGAGCGACGTCTTCACCTCGCTCGTGGTGATGACCCCAACGATGGCCGAGTACTTCGGCGCATGGAAGAACTCGCGCTTTGTTGCCGGCGCCGACGCCAAGGAAGCAGGCTTCGTCGGCTCTTCTCGCCTGAACGACATCGCTGACATCCTTGCCGGACTCGTTCTCGTCTACGACAACATCGAGCCGCAGATCGCCAAGAAAGACCCGGCTCAGGCGAAGCAGACCGGCGAAGATCTGGCTGGACTGCGCGACTACGTCGTGAAGATCCGCGACAAAGAAGCCGGTGGCAAGACATTCACCGCCGAACAGGCCGAGACCTACGGAGCAGAGGCTCAGGAGCGCGCAGAGCGCATCGCCGGCCAGGTTTCTCAGTCTGCGTCGAAGTTGGGCGTAGAGGTCCAGGACTGATCGCATGATCGCGCTGCGTCGCACACGTTGGATGGCTGGCTCGTCTCTCGCGCTCTGCTTGATTGCTGTGCTCTTGGCGATCTCGGGTGCGGCGTTCGCAAAATCGTCCGAAGTGCCGGTCTGGGAGGCTGGAAGCCACGTGCGTGAGTCGCTGTTTGACGCTCGCTCGGACCTTGCCTTCGGCGATCGCGCCGCGGCCGCCGCGAGCGTCCGCAAGGCGAAGCGCACCTACGACCGTTCGCTCAGGCGCCGAATTGGGGACGCCAACCGGGGGGCCGATCGCGCCGCGCAAAAGGCACTCGCAGCAGCCAGGGCCGCCGTGGCCGCGGGGAACGTCGATGCCGCCGCAGCCGCACAGGGAGCCGCCTGGGCAGCGATGCTCCGCGGCGCCTCGAGCGCGGCCGCTCAGTCTGCCGGAGATGGCGATGCCGCCCTCGCAAACGAATGGCTTCTGCTGCGCGACTTTCGCACGGCCACCAGGTACACGCGTCCCAGCACCAACGCGACGGACGCGATCAGCCAGCTGGAGAGCAACAAGATCACGCCGGCCGCCGCGCGGCTCGCCGTTGAAAAGGACTTGCTTGACACGTACCAAGCGCGGCTGCGCGAACTGGTTGCCGACGTCGATACGGCGCAGGAAAAGAAGTTCAGCGCAAAATCAGTCGAAGCCGCTGCTCAGGCAGACGGCTATTGGCAGATATTGCGCCCGCGCTTCCGGAACGAACTAGGAGTCGAGCGACTTAAGTCTGCAGATGCCACCTTCGCGGCGTACATCGCAGCGGTGCGCAGCGGTGACGTTCGCGCGACCAAGCGCGCTAAAGCGAAGATTGACCAGGCATTTGACGGGTTCGTCGCCGCGCCTTTCACCGCCAAAGAAGAGGCCCGTCGCGCGCAACAGCTCTTCCGCTTCCTCGAACTCGTCCCGTTCGAGTACGAGCAGGGCGTCGAAGATGGCCGCGTCACGGCCGACTTTGAGATCCAGGAAGGAGTCGGCTTCCGAAACGGCGCTGAACAGGCGTTTGCCGACCTCAAGGGCAAACTAGCGCGCAGGGATCCAGAGCGCACGGCGAAAGTCGCCGTTGCACTTGAACAACTTCGCGTGATCCTCAGGAACACCCAACAGGGTGGCGAGATCGCACCTGAGAAGGAGGTCGCGCAGATCACCAGCAACGCGATCGCCGAGCTGAAGGCCGAGGCGCCGTCTGCCTGGAGCGCGAAGACCGACGAATCGGAGTTTGACCTGATCAACCTCACGCTTGATCGCATGGACGCCGCGATCAATCAAGGCCAGTGGGAGGCCGCCGAGCAGGCGCGCCTCGAGACCTATGCGTTCCTCGAGTTCGGTCCCGAGCTGAAACTAAAGGCCTTTGACCCGAACCTCTCACTGCAGCTGGAAGGACTGATCTGGTATGGCGCGCAGGGCCAAAAAGGCCTCGCAGCGCTGATCGCAAATCGCGCCGATCGGCAGCAGGTACGCCCGACCCGCCTGGCTCTTGACAAGGCGCTGACGCAGGCGCAGGCAACTCTTGGGGAAGACCAGTCGGCAGTCACGGCAGTCGTCAACGGAGCGATTCTCGTCTTCCGCGAAGGCCTCGAGGCAGTCCTGATCCTTGCCGCAATCACTGCGAGCATGCTGGGCGCGATGGCAAAGCGTAAGCGCGCCGTGCTGTGGGGCGCGGCGCTTGGTCTTGTGCTCAGCATCGTCACCTGGGGCGTCGCCCAACTGGCGCTCGGTCAGCTCGGCCAGTACGGCGAGAAGCTCGAGGCGGTGATCGGAATCATCGCGATCTTTGTGCTGCTGTACGTGATGAACTGGTTCTTCCACAAGGTCTACTGGACCGAACACATCCGCAAGTTTCACGATCGCCGCCGAAAGCTCGTTGGCGACACCGAGGGCGAAGAGGAAGAAGAGACCGAAGCGCGCGTCGGTTTCTGGAGCGGTCAGGCCGTTGGCTTCGCGCTACTCGGACTTTCAAGCGTCTACCGCGAGGGATTCGAAACAGTTCTCTTCCTGCAGTCCTTGCAGCTCGCAACCGACACCTGGACCGTCGTGATGGGCGCGCTGCTCGGCCTTGCGCTGACGCTCGTCGTCGCCGTCATCACCTTCAAGCTACAGCGCAAGCTGCCCTACAAGCGCATGCTGATCGTGACCGGAGTGATGCTCGCGGTCGTGCTCTTCGTGCTCGTCGGCAACACCGTGCGCTCACTTCAGGGCATCGGTTGGATGCCGGTCACGCCGCTTGACTGGGAGCCGCCGTTGTGGGTTGGCACGTGGCTGGGGATCTTCCCGAGCTGGCAGTCGCTGGGATTGCAGGTCTTCTCAGTGACGCTGGTTGTCGGCAGCTACTTCTTGGCCGAGGAACTGCGCGTCAAGGGGCCGGAGCGCCGCGCGGCTCGGGCCGACGCAGCCAGAGAAACCGCCGCAGCCCTAGCGGCTGAGTCCGGCGAAGAGTCGACAGCCAGAGCTGCCGCAGAGCAGGCCGAGGCGCGCGAGCGCGAGCCCGTCGCCTAGACCCACAACGTCTCGACGTCGTACTTTGAAATCACTTTGTCGGACGTGATGATCGGGAGATCTTCGGAGACCGCCTGAGCCACAAGCATCCGGTCGAACGGATCACGATGTATGGCGGGAAGCTCACCTACTGCTTCGGCGTGGTGCGCCGACATCGACATCGTTGACATCCCGGCGTGTTCGAGCATGTGAACGAGATTTGACGGGGCGTCGAGCTTGCCCAAGCCACGCTTGATCGCGATCTCCCAGACGACCGCGGCGCTGACCACGACATTCATGGTCGGCAGCGCGAGCATGTCCATGACCTTTCTTGGCAGCACCTGGTCCTGGCCCGCGGCCATCCACCAGAGCAGTGCGTGCGTGTCGATCAGCGCCGTCAACGAATGCCGAATGCGTCGGCGATGTCGTCCGGCAGTTCGTCGAAGTCTTCGCGGATCTCAACCTTGCCTTCCCAGACGCCGCGCAGAAGTGCGAAGTTGTTCGTCTCGGCTTCCGGCACAAGTCGCACCGCGCGCTTGCCGCGGCGCGTGAGCACAACTTCCTCGCCAGCCATCGCCCGCTCGACCAGGCGTGAGAGGTTCGTTTTCGCTTCATGCATGCCAAATTCAGCCATGCACAAAGTCTAACGCGAACTAGCTAGGAAATCTAGCTAGTTGATTTGGCAACTAGCTGTTGGGCAGAACAGCGCCATTGTCGGCGCCGCCCGTCGCTTCTTCCTCGTCTTCAAGCTCAGGAGCATCAACGAGGTAGCGGAAACGAACGGCAAGGGCGACTGCCTGCGTGCGGGTGTCTACCTCGAGCTTGCTGATCGCGTTGCGCACATGGGTGTGCACGGTCGCGGGGCTGAGTGATAGCTCGTTGGCAATGTCCTTAGCGCGCTTGCCCTCGGCGAGTAGCTGGAGTATCTCGACCTCACGCGGGCTCAGAGCCTCGAGGTTTGAAACACCGGGCGAGGGTGCGTCAAAACCGCCGTTGACGAATGTGCCGCCGCCGGCGACCGTGTGAACTGCTTCGTGCAGCTCCTGGGCGCTTGAAGACTTCAGGACGTAGCCAGTGGCACCGGCGCGCAGGGCGAGTGCGAGCAGATCGGGCTGGGGGTGGGCGGTGAAGATGATGACCTTCGTGCCCGGAGACTGTTCGATTATTGCCTTGGTCGCCGCGATGCCATCAATTGCAGGCATTTCGACGTCCATGATCACCACTTCGGGCTTCTCGGACTTGGCAAGGTCAATCGCCTCAAGACCGTTCGCGGCCTCACCAACGACCTCGATGTCGTCGTTCTCGAGCAGGCGCAATTTGATTGCGTCACGCACGATGTGGTGGTCGTCAGCGATTAGTACCTTGGTCATGATTCTCCGATCGTGGATGGCGCTCCAAAGTTCTGGAGCAACTCAGGGATTGTTACTACCCCGTTTTCGCCCTGATGATTTTCAAGTATTGCAATTATTGTGCGTCCAAGCGCTGCTGCAGTGCCGTTCAACGTATTCGCCGTGACCGGCGAGCCTCCGCCTTCGGGCCGCACACGGATGCCCAAGCGTCGTGCCTGATAATCCGTTGTATTAGAACACGACGTCAATTCTCGGTACTGCTGCTGGCTCGGAAGCCAAGCTTCGATATCAAACTTTTTAGCAGCCGAGGAGCCAAGGTCGTCCACCGCGATGTTCACGACGCGGTAGGGAATCGCCAGATCCTGCATGATCGACTCCTCGATTGCGAGGATGCGTTCGTGCTCTTCCTCGGCGTTGTCCGGCTCGCAGAAGACGAACATCTCGACCTTCTCGAACTGGTGGACGCGGAAGATTCCGACCGTGTCCTTGCCGGCAGCGCCGGCCTCGCGCCGGAAGCACGGGCTGATCCCGGCGTAACGCAGCGGTAGGTCTGCGGCGTCGAGAATTTCGCCGTCGTGAAGACTGGCCAGAGCGACCTCGCTCGTTCCGGTGAGGTAAAGCTCGTCTTCTTCGACGCGGTAGATCTGTTGCTCGGTGTCCGGGAACATGCCGGTGCCGTAGAGCGCGCGCTCGCGCACCAGCACTGGCGGGATGACGGGGGTGAAGCCCTCGCCGGAAAGCTTGTCCACCATGAACTGGACGATCGCCAGCTCGAGCCGCACGAGGTCGCCCTTCAAATATGAGAAGCGCGAACCGGCGACCCGGGCGCCTGCCTCGAGGTCGATCATCGAGCCGGCGAGCTCCATGTGGTCAAGCCCGCTCGGCGCGCCTTCGCCCCAGCGGCTGATTTCGGTGTCCTCGTCGGCGGCGGTCGGGTCTGGAGGATTGGGCAGGCTGCCCTGCACGGTGGCGAGCAGCTCTTCAATGTTTGCGAGTTCTTCTTTGAGCTGCTTGTTCTCGGCCGAGATTGCCTTCATTTCTTCGATCGCTGCGCTGGCGTCGGTGCCCTCGCGCTTGGCGCTTGCGATTGCGTCGTTGGCGGCGTTCTGTTTGGCCGAGAGCTCTTCCGATCGCGGCAGGATCTCGCGGCGGCGAGCGTCGAGCTCCAGCGCTTCGGTCAATCGGTTCTGTGAGCCGTCCTTGCGACGCGCCAGCGCATCAAGCACTGGCTGCGGGTCGTTGCGGATCGCCTTCAGGTCGAGCATCAGGTCAACGTATACCTACCGCGTCGGCGCTCAGGCGCCTTGCGGTAAGCGCTCAGTCCGGGTTGCGGCCCGAGTACTTCGCGAGGAAGGTCGCGACTGACTTGGCTTCTTCGCCGGTGACGATGTTTCCGGGCATGATCGATCCGGAGAATCCGCCCTGGCGGATCGCGGTGATGGCCGACTGATAGTCCTCTTTGCGCTGATCGAAGTTCGGCCCGTTTGTGCGGTCCTTCGAGTTCACTTCACTGGGCGGCCTTGAACCCTGCGTTCCTGCGTAGGAGAGGGTGTGACAACCGGCGCACTTCGCGGCGAAGACTTGAGCGCCGACGCCGGCTGCGGTGTTGGATGACACCCTGACACCCTGGCGGCCGCAGCCGGACGCTACCGCGGCGACCGCGAGTAGGGCGAGTACAGCGAAAATTCTCGTGCTGTTGAACATCGGCGGGCATAATACGCGACCGAAAAGCGAATGCTGGTTCAATTACACGCGGAATGGCCGACGAAGCGGAAATCAAGCGTTTCAGAAGCGCGATAGGACAGTTCGCCACGGGCGTCTGCGTCGTGACTTCGTTCTCCGAAAACGGCCCGACGGGAATGACCGCGAACGCGATCACCTCGCTGTCTTTGGACCCCCTGCTGATGATCGTCTGCTTTGATCGCACCGCTCGCACGCGCGTTGCGGCCGAGGCCAGCGGGCGAGTGGCAGTCAACGTGCTCGCGGACGAGCAGGAAAGCCTCTCGAAAACGTTCGCGTCGAAGGCGACCGAAGAAGAGAAGTTCGCCGGAGTCGCCTGGAAGGAACGTGCAGGCGCCCCGGTGCTGGAGGGATCGATCGCCTGGTTCGCCGGCGCGCTCACCGATCTACGCCCTGGCGGCGACCACGAGATCGGCATAGTCGCGGTCGAAGACTTCGGCGCCGGACAGGGCGAGCCGTTGCTCTACTACCGCGGCACCTACGTGCAGATGATGGGCGAGCGGCCCTAGCCCCAGATGTGGCCGCTCGTCGTCCCGGCGCGAAAAGCCAGGCCGGCGATGATCAGGCAGCCGAGCGCCATGACCCGCGTCTCGGCGATGAAGATGCCCATCGCGAGATCCTGCGCCTCGTCTTCAGGCAACTTCTCGTAATCGATATCGCCGATCACCTGCTGGGCGGCGCCGACGCGCATCATTTCTGAGATCAACATCAGCGGCAGCGGGAGCAGCCCGTAGAGGTAGTGCAGATCCGAGCCGGCCTTCCTATCGCTGAGAAGTAACGAGACGCCGAGGATCGTCTGAATGATGATTGCGCCTTGTGCGACGCGCAGCATGTACCAGAAGGAGACGCTCGGTCTGCGCTTGAGCCATGCGTATACACCCCACAGGCCGACCAGCAGGTTGAGCGCGACGACGGCGATCCCAAGGACTAGATGAACGTTGGCCACGGCGCGAAGCCTACGCGGTTCGGCGGGCACCACAAAGCCATTAGTTTGCGCCAAAGTGCACTATGTAACACGTTGTCACAATGTCATATGATGGGAAAGCGGTTGTGGTTCCTGCTGCGATCGCGACTTCCCACCCCCGCGGTGACTCACAAACTGGGAAAGGTCAAGAAGATTGCTGAATAACTACCTGCCAGTTCTGGTCTTCCTCGTCCTTGGCCTTGTCGTGGGAACTCTCTTCACGATCGGCAACATCTACGTCGGACCGAAGAGGCCCAAGTCATGGACGCCGACCAAGCAGGCCCAGCAAGATCCGTATGAATGCGGGCTTCCATCCGAGGTCCAGGGCGGCTTCCGCTTCGGAATCAGCTTCTACCTGGTCGCGATGCTCTTCATCCTTTTTGACGTCGAAGTCCTGTTCCTCTATCCCGTGGCCGTTCAACTCGAGGCCTTCGGAACTTTCGCGCTGGTCGAGACGCTGACCTTCAGCGCGCTTCTGTTGATCGGCTTTGTCTACTCATGGCGCCGCGGCGCACTGGACTGGAAGCTTTGAGCGAGGGTCTTCCAACCCCCGCGTACACGACCCAACCCGGCTCCGCCGAGGAGTTCCGCGCGCGGCAGATGAAGGCGCGCGACATGCTGCGCGGCGACATCGAGGGCGCGGATTTCGAGCGCTACGTCGAGGACGCGGTCGGTCTGACCACGCTCGACCGGGCGCTCAACTGGGCGCGCTCGCAAACCGTCTTCCCGATGACTTTCGGCCTCGCATGCTGCGCGATCGAGATGATGTCGATCGTCAACGCACGCTACGACGTCGCACGCTTTGGCTCTGAGGCCTTCCGCGCGTCACCGCGCCAGGCCGATCTTTTGATCCTCTCGGGCCGCGTTTCGATCAAGATGGCGCCGGTCATCCGCCGCATCTATGACCAGATGCTCGAGCCCAAGTGGGTCATCGCGATGGGGGCCTGCAGCAGCAGCGGTGGCGTCTTCAGCAACTATGCGGTCGTCCAGGGCGCAGACAAGTTTCTCCCGATCGACGTGCACGTGCCGGGTTGCCCGCCGCGTCCGGAAGCATTGATGTACGGATTGATCAAGCTGCAGCGCAAGATCAAGGGCAACCCCGACGACGGCTGGCGCGTACGTTATGGCGCCCACGGCACCGAGGAGTACCCGTACGGCGCCGCCGGCGCGCCGCCGGATGTCGACCTGCAAAAGCTGATCGCCGAGCGCAAGAAGCAGCTGGGCAACGGTCGGCCTCCCGGCTCAATCCTCTCTCAGGCAACGACCGCAGGTGCCAGACATGCCTGACGCGCCCGGACTCGAGCTTGTCGCCAACGCCGTTCGCGAGAAGATCTCGGCCGACGCCGTGATCGGAACGTCGTATTACCGCGAGCAGGCCTGCCTTGAAGTTGCGCCCGAGCAGGTCATCCCGGTGCTCGAGTTCCTCAAGACCGATCCGGATCAGAGCTACACATTCCTTGCCAGCGTCCACGGCTGCGACTACCTGCCCGAGGCTCCGCGCCTCGGAGTGCACTACGAACTGCTGAACATGAAGAAGGTCGAACGCCTGCGCGTGAAAATCCGCCTGGGCGTCGACGCGCCAAACGTCAAGACCGCGATCCACCTGTTCCCGACGGCCGACTTCCAGGAGCGCGAGATCTACGACATGTTCGGCGTCGTTTTTGACGGCCACCCCGACATGCGCCGCATCCTGATGCCCGAGGACTACGAGGGCTACCCCCAGCGCCGCGACTTCCCGCTTGGCGGCGAGCCCGTGATCTTCACACATAATGAGCCCGAAGGCCCGGGGTGGTACGAGTGACCACGCCTCCAGAAGTCACGCCCAAGGACCCGCTCGGGATTCAGTACCGCGAGCGTGAGAAGTCGATCTCGCTGCAGTCGCTGACCGAGCAGATATCCGAGCAGCGCGAGGTGCGCCGCAGGGATCGCCCAGACGGCTGGTCTGTGACGAGCCAGGCTGAGACAGTCGTCGAGCCCGAGACCGAACTGTTGACGATGAACATCGGGCCCCACCACCCTGCAACGCACGGTGTGCTGCGCCTGCTGACCACGCTCGAGGGCGAGATCATCAAGTCGACGACCCCACTGATCGGCTACGTCCACACCGGCATCGAGAAGAACTGCGAGGACAAGTCGTACTGGAAGGTCATCCCGCTGATCGAGCGGATGGATTACGTCTCGTACTACTTCAACGCCCTCGGTTACTGCATGAGCGTCGAGAAGCTGCTCGACGAAGAGGTGCCCGAGCGCGCCCAGTGGCTTCGCGTCATTCACCTCGAAATGTGCCGAATTCACAGCCACATGGTCTGGCTCGGAACGAGCGCCCTGGACCTCGGCGCGATCTCGATGTTCTGGTACTGCTTCCGGGAGCGCGACAACATCCTCGACCTTTTCGAGATGTCATCCGGACAGCGCATGCACACGCGGCTGTTCCAGATCGGCGGCGTCGCCGAGGACATCCCACTCGGATTCGCCGACAAACTGCGCGCCTGGGTCAAGCAGATGCCCGGGCGCACCGACCAGTTCGCAGACCTGCTGGACAAGAACGAGATATTCCTGCAGCGCATGAAGGAGGTCGGCGCCGTGTCCGAGGAGCGGCTGCTGGAACTTGGCGTGACCGGGCCGCTGCTGCGCGCGACGGGCAATCCGTGGGATCTGCGCAAGGCCGCCCCGTACTCAAGCTACGACAAGTTCGATTTCCAGATTCCGGTCGGTTCCGTGGGCGACAACTACGACCGTTACAAGGTCCGCCTCATGGAGATCTACGAGAGCTGCAAGATCATCGAGCAGGCGCTCGAGGGCCTGCCTGAAGGGCCCTGGATAACCGACAACCGCAAAGTCGCGCTTCCGCCGCGTCACGAGCTGGCCACCTCGATGGAGGCCTTGATTCACCACTTCAAGCTCGTCACCGAAGGCATTCGCGTGCCCGAGGGTGAGGTCTATGTACCGATCGAGTCGCCACGCGGTGAGCTCGGTTGCTTTGTCGTTTCGGATGGATCGAGCAAGCCGGCGCGCGTGCACATGCGCGAGCCCTCGTTCGTCAATCTTCAGGCGCTCTCAGACATGGTCAACGACACGTACCTCGCGGACATGATCGCCACGCTCGCGATGCTCGACCCGATCCTGGGAGGCATCGACCGATGAGCGAACCGATCCAGGAAGCCCGCCGGTTTGAAGACACGATCCCGCAACTGGCCAACGTTGACGTGCCCGAGGCACTGCACGCCTGGATCGTCGATCGCATGGAGCTGTATCCCGACAAGAAGTCGGCGATCATCCCGTGTCTGATGGCAGCGCAGAAGACGCACGGATGGCTCTCGCCCGAGGCCGTCGATCAGGTCGCGGCGGTGATGAAGCTGACGCCGGCGCAGCTCGTCTCGGTCGCAAGCTTTTACGACATGTTCGAGCTCGAGCCATCGGGCAGCCGCACGATCTACATGTGCACGAACATCAGCTGCATGCTCCGCGGCGCCGACCAGGTGATGGAGGAGCTCGAACAACAGGTCGGCGTGAGGAACGGCGGCGTGTCTGAAGACGGGATCTTCCTGCGCAACTTCGAGTGTCTCGGCGCCTGCGACATCGCGCCGATGGCGAGTGTCGACGGTCAGTTCATCGGACCGCTCACGGTCGCGGACGCGAAGACGATGGTCGAGGACATCCGCGCCGGTCGCGAAGTGCTCAGCGCCAAACACCTTTCCCGACGGCCGGTTGCAGCGACGCTCTGGGCGAACGGCGGACGCGCAGAGGGTTACGACGTCAGTGAAGGGGGCGAGGTCTAGATGTCACTCAGCAACGAGTTGCTTTTCGACAACATCGATGAGCCGAACCTGAAGTCGATCACGGTCTACGAACGGCGCGGCGGGTACGACGAGCTCAAGCGAGTGCTTCGTGAGCTTCCGCCCGAGGCGGTGCTCAACGAACTCCAGGCCTCAGGCCTGCGCGGCCGTGGCGGCGCCGGATTCTCGATGGGCACCAAGGCCGGCTTCCTGCCCAAGGGCGACATGGACAAGTACCTCTGCTGCAACGCGGACGAGTCCGAACCCGGCACCTTCAAGGACCGCGAGCTGATGCAGAAGAACCCGCACCAGCTGATCGAAGGGATGATCATCGCGAGCTTCGCCGCCGGAATAAACAAGGCATTTATCTACATCCGCGGCGAGTACGAAGAGCAGGCGGACGTGCTCGAGTCCGCCGCGAAGGAGGCCTACGAGAAGGGCTACCTCGGCGAGAACATTCTTGGCAGCGGCTTTGGCGTGTCGCTGGTCGTGCACCGCGGCGCTGGCGCCTACATCTGCGGTGAAGAGACGGCGCTGCTTGACTCATTGGAGGGCAAACGCGGCAACCCGCGCCTGAAGCCGCCCTTCCCGGCCAACGCCGGATTGTTCCAGGGTCCGACACTGATCAACAACGTCGAGACGCTCTCCAACGTCGCTCACATCACCAAGATGGGCGGGCTGAAATACGCTGAGATCGGCACCGAGAAGAGCACGGGAACGAAGCTCGTCTCGATCAGTGGCTGCGTGCAGAAGCCAGGCAACTACGAGGTCGATCTTGGAACGCCGTCGCGCGAGCTGCTGTTTGATCTGGCGGGCGGGCCGCTGCCCGGCCGCGAGTTCAAGGCATGGTTTCCGGGCGGTTCATCGTCGCCGGTGCTGACGCCGGCCGAGTTCGATCTGCCGTATGACTTTGATTCAGTCGCGGCCGCCGGCAGCATGCTCGGTTCTGGCGCGATCATCATGATCGACGACTCGGTTTCGATGGTCGACGTTGCGCTTCGGACGGCGAAATTCTACAAGCACGAGTCCTGCGGCAAATGTACGCCGTGCCGGGAGGGCACGAGCTGGACCGTGAAGATGCTCCAGCGCATCGACGACGGGCTCGCCACGCCGATGGACCTCGACATCATCGAGAGCGTGTGCGAGCAGATCATGGGCAACTGCCTCTGCGTGCTCGGCGACGCGATGGCGATGCCGGTGTCGTCCATGGTCAAAAAGTTCCGTCCGGAATTCGAAGCTCACATCGAAGCCGCTCGGGCTTCTCGTACCCCGCTCGACGAGGCGACGCTCGCTGACGAGATCAACCTCAAGGAGCTCGCCGCTCACTGATGGCCACCGAGAATCTCCCACCTTCAAGCGCGCAGAAAGGCAGCGAGAACGCAACCTCGTCTGACGCGACCGTCGCGACCGAGACGGCTGGCCTGCAGTACAGGTCGAGCCACGTCGTCGTTGACGCGTTGCCGGCCGGATACTCGGCCAGGCCCGCTGGCGAGCCCGAGCGCGAAACGATCGTTTTCACGATTGACGGCGTCGAGGTCACGGCGCCCTCCGGCGTGATGCTGGTCGATGCCGCGAAGTACGGCGGCGTCGAGATCCCGGTCTTTTGTTACGAGCCAAAACTCGGCGCGCCGGTCGGCGCCTGCCGCATGTGCCTGGTCGAGATCGAGGGGATCCCCAAGCTTCAGACTGCGTGTTCGACTCCGGTCCGGGATGGCATGAGCGTGATCACGATGTCGCCTCGTGTGATCGAGGCGCAGAACTCGGTCGTTGAGTTCATCCTCGCCAACCACCCGCTCGACTGCCCGGTCTGCGACAAGGGCGGCGAGTGCCCGCTGCAAGACATCTCTTATGGCTGGGGTCGCGGCAAGAGTCGCTTCACCGAGCCAAAGCGTCACTTCGAGAAACCCGTCGCGCTCAGCCCGAGCATCGCGATCGACCGCGAGCGCTGCATCCTTTGTTATCGCTGCGTGCGGTTCAGCCAAGAAGTCTCGGAGGACTACCAGTTGGTCCTTCTTGAGCGCGGTGCCGACGCACATGTGGGCACCTTCGATGGCACCGAGTACATCGCGCCGTTCTCGGGCAACATCATCGAGCTGTGCCCCGTCGGCGCCCTGACCAGCCGCGCCTACCGCTTCCGCGCTCGCCCCTGGGACATCGAGCAGGGCGGCTCGGTCTGCTCGATGTGCCCCGGTCAGTGCAACGTCACCTACACCGTGCGAGATGAGAAGGTCATGCGCGTTCTGCAGCGCGACAACAACGCAGTTGACGACGGCTGGCTCTGCGACCGCGGTCGTTTTGCCTACCAGGCATGGGAGTCCAAGGCACGCATCACGCAGCCGCTCGTGCGCCAGGGCGACAAGCTTCTGCCTGCCCGTTGGGACTACGCGCTCGACGTCGCCGCTTCCGCGTTGAAGAAGGCCGGCGTCCGCAGCGCCGCTCTTGCCGGCGGCGGCACGACCAACGAAGAGGGCTGGCTGTTGCGCCGCCTTCTGATCGAAGGTCTTGGCTCGCGCAACATCGACTCACGCCGCGGCGGCAAGCTCAGCGCCGATGTTGCTCGCACCCTGACCGAGCCCGATGTGACTCTCAGCATCCCCGATGTGGAATGGGCCGACGCGATCCTCGTGCTCGCCACCGAGCTCGTTGACGAAATGCCGATCCTCGATCTGCGCGTGCGCAAGGCCGTGAACCACCACGGGGCAAAGCTCGCCGTAGCAACCGCCCGCCCGAGTTCGCTCGACGACAAGGCGACGATCGCCGCGCGTTTTGCGCCGAAGGCCGTAGACGCATTCGCGCAAGCATTGCTGCGCTCGATTGCCGGCGAGGACGTCGGCGATCTGCCGACCCGCGCGGGCGCGGACGGTGAAGAGATCGCCTCGATTGCCGCGCTGCTAACCGGTGCAGAACGCCCGGCGATTCTCTGGGGCGAGAAGGTCCTCTACTACGCCGCCGGCGCGGCCCCGGCGATGACGGTCGCGAACATCGTTGACAAGCTCGGAGTCGCAAAGACACCGGGCGCAGGCCACATGCAGATCCCAGTTCAGGCCAACGGTCGCGGGCTGCGCGAGATCGGCTTCCTGCCAAACCTCGGACCGGCGCTGTCCGAAGAAGGCGACGGCAAATCCTCCGATGAGATCGCCGCAGCCTTGGGCGACGAGGTCAACGCACTGATCCTGATGGGCGTTGACCCGATGGTCGACTACCCCAACGGCGCCGAGTGGGACCACGCCCTCGCAAAGGCCGGCACCGTCATTTCCTTCAGCACATGGCTTTCGGGCACCGCCGAACGCCACGCCGACGTCGTCTTCCCGCTCGAAGTTGGGCCGGAGAAGGAAGGCACTCTGACCCACCCGGACGGCCGCCTCCAGCGCGTCCGCCAGACGGTCGAGCGCGCCGGAGAAGTCAACGCCGGTTGGTGGGCGATCGATCAGCTCGCATCACGAGTTGGGCTTGACCTCGGCGCCAAGGTCGTGCACCAGGTCACGGAGCAGATCGCTGACGGCGTGCCGATCTACGCCGGCATCACGCCGGAAGAAATCGGCGGCACTGGCGTGCGTTGGCAGGAACGCGCTGCTGCGACCAATCGCCTCGATCCCACGCGCACCACCTTTGATCTCGCTGAGCCCGCCGCAGCCGCTGAAGCCAACGGCCGTCTACGCCTTGGCACCTTCCGCTCACTCTGGGGCGGGGGCGACGTCGAGAACGCCGCCACGCTTGCACCGCTGGTCTCGCGCACGCGAGTCGAACTTTCACCCGCTGATGGAGAGCGCCTCGGCGTCAACACCGGCGACAGCGTCACGCTCAACACCGACTCCGGCGAAGTCACGGCGATCGTCGCACTGCGCGACTCGATCCCGACTGGATCGGCCTTCCTTCTCGATAGTCGCGATGACGGCGTACGCCGCGCCGTTGCCGGGTCACCGGCGCTCGTAGAGGTGGTCAAGTGAGCCCGTTAGCAACCGTCGGATTCGAGGTCTCGGTCTGGTCGCAGGTGATCGTCTCGTTCCTGATTTTCTTCGTCGTCTTCAACATGATTCCGATGGTGTTGCTGGTTGAGCGCAAAGTGCTCGGACGTTTCCAGGGTCGCTACGGACCAAACCGCGTCGGTCCGTTCGGAATGTTCCAGCCGCTCGTAGACATCGCCAAGCTGGCGGCCAAAGAAGACTTCATCCCGCGCAACGCGAGCAAGATGATCTTCATCATCGCGCCTGTGATCTCACTCTTCACAGCGGTCGCGACGATCGCGATCCTGCCGTTCGGCAACACAGTTGAAGACGGCCTCTTCGGGGCCAACTACACGCTCTACGGAATCGACGTTTCGATCGGCGTGCTGTACGCGTTCGCCTTCGGCGCGATCGCCTTTTACGGCCTGATGCTCGGTGGCTGGGCTTCGGGCAGCAAGTACTCCTTCCTTGGCGCGATGCGCTCGGCGGCGCAGCTGATCAGTTACGAGCTGGCGGCTGGCCTCAGCCTCGTCGGCGTGATCATGATGAGTGGCTCGCTCTCGATGACCGAGATCGTCAACCAGCAGACGGGTATGTGGTTCATTCTGCCGCAGTTCGTCGGGTTTCTCGTCTTCATGGTTGCGGCATTCGCCGAGACCAACCGCGCGCCATTCGACCTGGTCGAGGCGGATGCAGAACTCGTCGCCGGGTACCAGACCGAGTACGGGGGCATTCGATTTGCGGCCTTCATGCTCGCCGAGTACATGAACATGATCGTGCTCAGCGGCATCGGCGTGACGATGTTCCTCGGCGGCTGGCTCGGACCGGGACCCGACTGGCTCGGACCGATCTGGGTACTCGTGAAGATCTTCCTGTTGCTGCTGTTCTTCATGTGGATCCGCGCGACGCTCCCGCGCCTCCGCTACGACCAGCTGATGAGTTTCGGCTGGAAGATTCTGATCCCGTTGGCGACGATCAACCTGATCGTCACCGCGGTCCTGGTGGTGTACCTGTGAGCCTTCCCGAAATCCACGTCTACGACCCGCAGGCCGACGCCTTCGAGGTCCAGCGCGGACCGGATGTCGGCGGCGCGGCGAGCGTCTATCGCGCCTTCGGCGAGACGCTGCGCGGCCTGAAGACGACGATGAGCCGTCTGATCGAGGGTCCGGTCACGATCCAGTATCCAGAAGAGAAGACCCCGGTCTACCCGCGCTTCCGCGGCCGCCACAAGCTGCATAAGTTCGAGGACTCAGACCTCGAGAAGTGCGTCGGCTGTTCGCTCTGCGCCGCCGCATGTCCCGCGGACTGCATCCGCGTGGTCGCGACCGACAACGATCCGGCAAGTCCGACGAGCGCCGGCGAGCGCTACGCCGCGGTCTACGAGATCAACATGGCGCGCTGCATATTCTGCGGCTACTGCGAGATGGCCTGTCCGTTTGACGCGATCACGCTAGGCCACGACTACGAGCTCGCGGACTACAACCGCTCGGACCTGATCTTCACCAAGGAGATGCTGCTCGCCGAACCGATCGAGCGCTCGCCGCTCCGATTGGAAGGCGAGTAGTGGTCGTCCAGGGCATTCTCTTCTTCATCGCGGCGGCTGGAGCAATCGGCGGCGCCGTTGCCGTTGTGCTGCTGCGCAACCCGTTCTTCTCGGTGCTGGCGCTGGTCGTTCACCTTTTCGCGCTCGCCGTGCTGTTCCTACTGCTCTACGCGCAGTTCATCGCGGCCGCGCAGTTGATCGTCTATGCCGGTGCCGTGATGGTGCTGTACGTCTTCGTTGTCTCCTACGTCGGCGGTGCCGACGAGCCGATCGATCACGGCGGCGGGGTTCCGCGCGCACTTGCACCGATCTTCGCCGGCGCGCTGCTGGTCGTGCTTTCGCTCGCGCTGGCCGCCACCTCTCTGAAGCTGATTGACAGCAACGGCGTCAAGTTGCCGGACGACGGAAATGCGTACGGAACCCCCGAGCAGATCGGTGAGCTGTTGCTGACCAAGTACCTCCTGCCGTTCGAGGTCGCATCCTTTCTGCTCACTGTCGCCGCAGTCTGCGCGGTCGTGCTCGCGCGCCGCCGCCGCGGACTGGAAGAATTGACCGACACAGAGTTGGAAAAAGCAGTGCCGCTGCTCGGCGAGGGGCTGGGCAAGCGATGAACATCAGTTGGTATATCGCGCTCTCTGCCGTGCTCTTCGCGATCGGCGCCGGTGGTCTCGTTGCTCGGCGCAGCCCGCTCGTGATGCTGCTCTGCCTCGAGATCATGCTCAACGGTGCAAACCTTTCGCTGGTCGCCTTCGCCCGCATGTGGGGCGACGGTGGCGGCCAGATATTCGCGCTGATCGTGATGGTGGTTGCTGCGTGCGAGGTCGTCGTCGGGCTTGGCCTGATCGTGGCGCTCTACAGAAATCGTCTGCCGATTGACATCGATGAGCTCGACAAACTGAAGGACCCGGCGTGATTGCAGCAGTCACGCCAATCCTGGCCCACGCGGCCGACTTCGCTGAGGGCGCTCGCCCGGTGGATCCGTCCCTGTGGGGCTGGGTGCTTCTGCTTACGCCGCTTGTTGGCGCGCTGGTTATCGGCCTCGGACACCGCATCTGGAGCGAGCGGGCTGCCGGCATGATTGGCACCTCAGCGATCTTCCTGGCTTTTGGTGCGGCGCTCATCGTCCTCGTTCAACTGCTCGGCATGGACGCGGAGGAGCGCCACATCCTTGCTGGCTTCAAGTACGCGCAGGCCTTCGGCGTGGACTTCCGCTTCGACATCTATGTCGACCAGCTGTCGGTGATGATGGCGCTGATCGTGACGGGAGTCTCGGCGCTGATCCACCTCTATTCAGTCGCCTACATGAAGTCCGACGAGGGCTACCGGCGCTTTTTCGCCTACCTGAACTTCTTCGTCTTCTCGATGCTGTTGCTCGTGCTCGCGGGCAACATGCTGCTTCTGGTCATCGGCTGGGGCTTTGTCGGCGCGGCCTCGTATCTGTTGATCTCTTACTGGTACCGCAGGGAGAGCGCCACGAAGGCCGGCGCCAAGGCGTTCGTGATGAACGTGATCGGCGACGTCGCCCTCGTGATCGCGGCCTATCTGCTCTGGAACGAACTCCAGACCCTGACCATTCCGACGCTTCTCGCCAACGCCGACGACGCCTTCACGGTCGCACCATCGGCGACCTATACGGCGGTCGCGTTCCTCCTACTCGTTGGTGCCTTCGCCAAGTCGGCCCAGCTCCCACTGCACACCTGGCTTCCCGACGCGATGGAAGGGCCGACTCCGGTCTCGGCATTGATTCACGCGGCGACGATGGTCACGGCCGGGGTCTACCTGATCTGCCGCATGTACCCGTTCATCGAGATCTCGGACGCGGCCTCGCTGACCGCTGCTGCGCTGGGCACCGCAACGCTACTGATCGCGGCCACGACGGCGTTGGTACAGACCGACTTGAAACGCATTATCGCCTATTCGACGATGAGTCAGATCGGATACATGATCGCCGGAGCTGGCGCGGCTGCCTACAGCGCGTCGATGTTTCACTTGATGACCCACGCCATCTTCAAGGCACTCCTGTTCATGGGTGCCGGCTCGGTGATCGCGGCGATGGGCGGAATTCAGGACGTTCGCCGGATGGGCGGCCTGAGGAAGGCGATGCCATTCACGTACATCGCATTCACGATCGGCGCGCTCGCACTTGCCGGGTTCCCGCTGCTCTCGGGCTTCTGGAGCAAGGACGAGATCATCTCCTTCACGCTCAATCGCGGTGGCGCGTTCACGATCATTGCCGTAGGCATGTATATCGGTGCGATTTTGACTGCCTTCTATTCGATGCGCGCGGTCTATCTCGTTTTTCACGGTGACCCAGCGCCGGAGGCCAAGGAACTCGAAGGCGGCCACATCCCGCACGCCGACCCGGTCAACCCAGCCACCGGCGAACTCGAGACAACCGACGTCGGCTTCCCCGGACCAGACCACCAGATCGCCGAGCGCGAAGGCGAGATGAAGGTCGCGATGGGCACGCTTGCGTTCCTTGCACTCGTCGCGGGCCTCGTCCAGATTCCCGGCGTCACCGCCGGGGTCGAGCACTGGCTCGAGCCGGTCTTTGAGGACTCGCGTTACGCCGAGAGCATCCCGAGCTACACGACGCAGTGGGTCGGCCTTGGTGTTGGCGCGCTGATCGCCATCGCCGGGGTCTCGTTCGCCTACTGGGCCTACCTCCGCAACCGTGGCGTGACCGAGCGTTGGGCCGAGCGCTTCCCCGGCGTGAACGCCTGGCTGCTGAACGCCTGGTACTTCTACTGGCTCTACGACCGCGTGTTCGTCCGCCCGGTCGCGGCTTTTGCCGTCTTCTGCAACAAGGTGATCGAGCGTTACGTGGTTGACGGCATCGTCACCGGCACGTCGACGTTGGTCAAAGATGGCGCCGCGCGCGTTCGCACGATGCAGTCCGGACTTGCTCGCGCCTACGCGCTGAGTCTGATCGGAGGCACGATCGTTATCGCTCTCTATTTCTTGGTGGTGTCCGGGTGAACCTCGGACTGACCATTCTTTTGATCATTCCGCTCGTCGGCGCATTGATCGCCTCGCTGATGCCGCAGAGGCAGATCGGCCCGGTCGCCGCGATCGTGACGTTGATCCAGATCGGGTTCCTGATCCCGATCGTGATCGACTTCAAGACAGGGACCGACGTAACCGGCTTCGTCAATGAATTGTGGATTCCCGAGCTCGGCGTTCATTACTCGCTCGGGATAGACGGCCTCAACCTGTTCCTGGTCTGCCTCGTCGTGCTGGCCTGGTCGGTGGCGACGTTCGCGGCGAGCCGCACCGAGGTTGATCGGCCGCGGATGTTCTACGCAATGCTTGCGCTTGCCGAGGTCGGCACGCTCGGCGCGTTCCTCGCCCAGGACCTGATTCTCTTCGTGCTCTTCTTCGACCTTCTGCTCGTGCCGTTCTACTTCCTGATCGGAATGTGGGGTCAGGACACAGAACTCGGCAATGCCCGCAGGGCGACGGCGACCTTCATGATCTACACGCTCGCGGGCTCGCTGCTGATGCTTGTTTCGGCGGTGGCGCTGGGCGTGCTCACCTCGAGCCAGAGCGGCGCGCCGCTGAGTTTCCAGTTCGTGGACCTGCAGGCCAACCTGGTCGACGGCAGCACGCAGAACTGGTTGTTTCTCGGCTTCATGCTGGCGTTTCTGGTGAAGATGCCGATTCCGCCGCTGCACGGTTGGATGCCGATCACCTACAAGACAACGCCGCTACCGGTTCTGATCGTGCTCTCGGCGGTCGTCGCGAAGTTGGGTGCGTATGGATTTCTTCGCATCGCGATGCCGTTGATGCCGAACGCAATTGAAAGCTTTCAGGTGCTCTTGTTGTTGTTGGCCGTGGTAGCGATCATCTACGGCTCGGTGATGGCCTTCAGCCAGGACGACGCACGCATGGTCGTCGGATACAGCTCGATCGCCCAGATCGGCTTCATCCTCCTGGGCATCTTCGTGATCGACGCCAAGGGCGCCGAGGGCGCGATCCTGCAAATGGTCAACCACGGCGTCGTCACGATCGGCCTTTTCCTGATCGTCGCCTTTCTCGGCGAGCGCGCAGGAAGCGAGAAACTCTCGAACATGGGTGGCCTCGCCAAGCAGGCCCCGGTGCTCGCCACGCTTTTCTTGATCGTCGCACTCGCGACACTCGCCATACCCGGCTCGGCGAACTTCGTTGGCGAGACCTACATCCTCTTCGGCGCCTTCCAGACTGAGTTCATCTGGGGGGTTGTGGCGAGTCTTGGAGTGGTGCTGGCAGCGGCATACATGCTGCGGATGTTCCAGCGCTCGATGCACAATCGCGGCTCGGTTACCGATCAAGAGACTGACCTGCGATCGCGCGAACTCGACGCCAGCGAGTTTGCCCTGCTGCTTCCGGTCGTGCTGGTCATTCTGGTCACGGCGGTCTACCCGCAGTTCGTCGTCGAGCGCGTCGAACCCAATGCCAGGCAGGCCGTCATCTTTGTGACCGAGACTCAACAGGGCCCGGCCGCTTCGCCCCTGCCAGATCCGGAAGCCGCTCAATGACCGCGTTGATCGCAGCAGCCAGCTCAGTGCAGGCCCCGTCGGTTGAGTGGAACTCGCTGACGCCCTATTTGATCCTCGCCGGCGGCGCGATCGTCACGCTTTTCGCCTCGCTGATCACCGGGCGGGTCGCGCAGCGCGGCATCGCTCCGTTGCTCGCCATCGCAACGCTGAGTGCCGCTGGCGTCGCGTTCGCCTTACGACTCAACGAGCCCGACTTCAGCGTGCTTTCTGGCGCGATTCGTGTCGATGATCTCGCGATCGTCTTCAACCTCATCTTCATCGCCTCAGCGCTCGTCTCGATCGCGCTTGCCTGGCGCTCCGAGACGCTGCAAAACTTCGGGCGCGGGGAGTTCTACGCGCTGCTGATCACGGTCGTTCTGGGCATGGGGTTCCTCGCGTCGGCGCAGAACCTCGTCACGGTATTCCTGTCGCTCGAGCTCTTTTCAATCCCGCTATACGTGCTCTGCGCCGCCGACTTGCGTCGTGAGGGCTCGCTTGAATCCGGCATCAAGTACCTGATCATCGGATCGCTCGGCTCGGCGACCTTGCTCTACGGCCTCGCGCTCACGTACGGGGCAACTGGATCGACCGACTTCGCGGGAATCAACGAGGCGCTGACCAGGAACGGTCTTGCCGATGACGCGCTTCTGCTGGCAGGCGTCGCGCTGACCTTCGTCGGCCTTGCCTTCAAGGCCTCTGTCGCCCCGTTCCACCAGTGGACGCCAGACGTTTACGAGGGCGCGCCAACCCCGATCACCAGCTTCATGGCGGTAGCGACCAAGGCCGCGGCCTTCGCGTTGATCCTGCGTTACACGGGCGAGGCGATCCTGCCGGTGGTCGATCACTGGCAGCCGGTGCTCGCAGCGCTCGCAGTTGTGACAATCGTCGTTGGAAACCTCGGCGCGATGGGTCAGAAATCGCTCAAGCGCATGCTCGCCTACTCGGGCGTGGCGCAGGCCGGATATCTGCTCGTCGGCGTGCTCGTCACGACCGGCTTCGGAGCCCGCGCGACGATCTTCTACATGATCGTTTACCTCTTCATGAACGTCGCGCCGTTCGCGGTCATCGCTGCGCGTGAGCGCGCTGGAGCAGGCGATGGTTTTGACGGCCTGCGTGGACTCGGCCGCGAGGCGCCTGCACTGGCCTGGTCGATGACGATCTCGATGATCGCACTCTCGGGATTGCCGATCACTGCTGGATTCATCGGCAAGCTGTTCTTGATCCAGGCCGCCGTTGACGGCAATTACGCGTGGCTCGCTGTGGTGATCGTCCTTGGGTCGGCGATGTCTCTGACTTACTACTTGCGAGTGATCGCCGTGATGTGGATGGGCGCAGGCGCGACCGCCGCGAGCATCAAACCGGGCGACGCCGTGATCGCCGGCGCCGCACCCGAGGCAGACAGCTCCAAACACCCTGAACTTGTGGCGGTTGCCGTGCTCGCGGCGACGGCCAGCATCGTGTTCGGAGTCTGGCCAGAGCCGTTGCTCGATCTGGCGCGAGATGGCGCGATCGCATACCTCCAACTGGTCTCGTAGAGCCCCTCGTCCAGCCGCGTCCAATTGCGCGTAAATCCGCATGAATACTGTGGGTGCAAAGGTTAGGCATGTAACAAAATGCGCGCGGTGTGACACCGCTCTTGGACTTTCGTTCTAGGGGCCATGACCCCATAGAAATTCTCCGAACGGCTGAGCCAAGCGGGTTTGCGCGTCAGGCACTGATTATGGAGACTCTCACCTGATCAAGCGATCGGTCCGATCGGGACGATAACCGCGGAAGAATGAAGGAAACGATCAAGACTGCCGTGAGCCAGCACGCTGTTGGAGAGTCGCAGGAAGCTGCCGGAGCGGGGGGCCAACAGAAGGTCCTTCGCCTCGAGGACGCCGCCGACGTGAACGCCGAACTCGCAGAGATCGGTTTGTCCAGCAAGTCCGGCTGGTACGCGTCGATCCTGCTCTATGGCGTAGGCGGCGTTGTCACGGTCACCGTGAGCTTGCTGCGCCCGGACATCGTTCCGACCGGCGTCCTCTATCTCGGGATTTGCGCGATCATTCTCTCGGGGCTCTCGGCAGTGGGCGCGCGCTTCTTGACCAACGCCGACTGGGCGACGCATTTGCGCTTGATCGGCGGCCTGTTGATCTTCCTGATCGGTGCAGTCGTCGCTGGTCCATTGAGGCTCGCATTCATCATGCTGCCCCTCTTCGTTTTGATCACACCAACATTCTTGTACGGTGCGCGCTTTGCGATCCCGTACGTGACAATCGTCACACCGATCGCCGTAGTGGCCACGCTGGCAACGCCCGGACCTGGTCGCGTTGCGCATGGTGTGATCGCCGGCGGCACTCTGCTGATGGTCGTTATCTCGTTCATGGTCGCCGAGCATCGCACACGCTCGCTGGCCCGCGCGAACCGCCGCCTCGCGTACACGGACCCATTGACCGGCATCGCCAACACGCGCCGCTTGCGCGAGACACTTGCCTTCGCTCTCTCGCGCCCGTTCGGGGACGGACAGCCCTTCGCGCTCTTCGCGATCGATCTTGACAATTTCAAGCTCGTGAACGACCAATTTGGTCACGTGACCGGGGACGCAGTACTCTGCGCCGTCGCGGACGCGCTCGAATCAGAGGTCGGGGCAGACGACCTCGGCGCGCCGCGGCGGTGACGAATTCTCAGTGCTGATCCTGGACCCAGCCGGCATGGACCTTAAGCGTCAGCAGGCTCGCCTGGGCAAAGCGATCGAGCGCGCCCGGCTTGCGACCTGCCCGCAGATCACGCCCAGCGGCAGCGTCGCTTTCGTGCTCTCGGAGGAGAACGACTCGATCTCATTGGTGCTGCAGCGCGCCGACGACATGCTTCACGCGTCAAAAGTGGCCTTCCACGCAGAACACGGCGACCGCGAAACAGTGCGCGCGAGCCTGGATATCGGCGCCTCCACCGACAACAACCGCCGTAGAAAAAGCCGCGAGGCAGCTCTTCGCTCGGTTGCCGCAGCTGTCAGCCGCGCGTACAGTCGCCCGCGCAGCGGAAAGATGTCCCGCCGCAATCGGCGGTGGATGGCGCAGCTCAGGGAATGGTCTCGCGGGCTCGACATCACCTGGGCGTACGTCGCGGCCACTTGTTTTCCGATTGGCATTGTCTCGTTCATTCTCGGTGCGAGTGGAGCGCTCGCGCCCGAGCCACGGCTCTACAGCATGCCGGCCTCGCTCGCGATCGTTGGCATCGGAGTGTTTGCGCTGCACGCTGCGCGCAACGAGTTGAGCCGGCGCTGGGTGATCTGGGCCTTCATCGCCGTCACCGCGCTGATCAGCGGCGGGATCGCTCAGGCCGGCGCCACGGGTACCGCGCTGATCGACATCTACGTCGTGCTTGCCCTATACAGCTTCTACATGATGCCCCCCCGCCAGGCCTTCCTGATGCTGGCGCTTTGTGCGGGATTGTTCCTCGGCTTCTCGCTGCTAGGCGACTACCCGAACGCCGGTATCCGCTCGGCGATCACGATCAGCGTGCTTACTGTTTCTGCGGCGATCGTCGTGAAGGTCCGAAGCGTGACGCTTCGTTTCGTGCGCACCAACCGCGAGCTTTCGGAAGTCGACGCGCTCACCGGAGTTGCGAACCTGCGCGCGCTGAAGCTGCGCGTCGAGTCGGTGATCGAACAGCGCACGGGAGCGACCGCCGACGAGTTCCCGATGCTGATGACGATCGACCTCGACCGCTTCAAGCAGGTCAACGACCGCTACAACCATACGACGGGGGACCAGGTCCTCGAAGCCGTCGCCCGCGCGATCTCTGAGTGCGTACGGATCGACGAGATGGTCGCGAGGCGCGGCGGCGACGAATTCTTCGTGCTGTTCACGAACACGAGCCCCGAGCATCTTCAGAACGTCATGCCGCGTGTGCGCAGGGCAATCTCCCATGCCCGTGAACGCATCTGCCCGGATCTAACTCCGTCGGCGAGCCTCGGCTACGTCTCGTGGGAGCCCGGTATGGACGCCGGAGCCTTTTTGGCGGCGGCCGACGGGATCATGCACGACGAAAAGATCGAGACGCGCTCCCGCGACTACGAACAGGTCGCTTGAAAAGTCGCAAATAGCGTGAAACACTCCTGAGACTGTCCGGGCGGTCTGCGAAATTGAGCGCCCGCCGATGCAAGTTCAGGACCCAAAAATGACCGACGATCAGATCGTCCGCGAAGTCTTTGATGCCAGCCAACGAGCTCAACTTGAGCCGTGGTTCACAAACTCCGACTTGCCCGTTTTCGGCCTCGTCAACTTGCCCGAAACGGTCAAGGGCGCGATGTTTGCGCGCTACTCGCGCTACCAGGGGTCACTCCGCCAGATGTTCCTCGACGAGTTCGCCCAGGACATGGACGCGCGCGCAGCGGCAATCCCCGGCGACATCGAGGGCGATCGCGCAGCGGCGCTCTACGAGCGAATCTTCCTGGGCTACGGCGACGACTCAGTCGCCCAACTCGGCGGCGCCCACGTTGCGATGGAGTGGGTATCCAACGTGATGACCAAGGTCGTCCAGCGCGGTCGGCTCGCTGCTTATCTGGAACAGTCCACGCGCTACATCGCCTACGACGCGCCGATGCAGGGCGTCACGGTCGGGGGCAACGACGCACCGGGCTATCGCTACTACCGCGGCGCAGATCTCGGTCCCGCCTACGAAGAGACGATGGACTTCCTCTTCTCGACCTACTCGCAGTCGATCCCGAAAGTCAACGAATGGGTGGCCAAGGAATACCCGACGGCCGACGGCGAGGACCCAGCAGCCCACGCACGCGCCGTCAAGGCCAAGTCGCTCGATCTCATGCGCGGGCTTCTGCCGGCCGCGTCGCTCAGTCACATGGGCATGTTCGCCAGCGGCCAGGCATACGAGTCGTTGCTGCTCCATCTCTTTGCTTCGCCGCTCCCGGAGGCGCACCGCTACGGCACGATGCTGCTGGGCGAACTGCAGAAGATCATCCCAAGCTTCGTCCAGCGGATCGAGCGCCCCGAGCGCGGCGGCCGTTGGATTGACTACCTGAAGACCCTGAAGGACAACAGCTCCGAGTGGGCCGACAAGCTCGGCATCGGCGAGCCGCAATCCGACACCGAGACCGGCCCCTATGTGCGGCTGATGAGTCACGAGGGCGACGAGCGTCGCCTTGCCACAGCTCTGCTCTTTGAGGCTGGCACCGCTTCAGAAGTAGACACGGCAGCAGCCGTCGGCAACCTCGGCAGTGAGCAGCTTGCGGCGTTGCTCAGCGATCTTGTGGGCGACCGCGAGAACCGCCGTCACCGCCCGGGCCGTGGCTACGAGTCGCTCAGCTACCGCTTCGAGATCGTCAGCGACTATGGCGCCTTCCGCGACCTGCAGCGTCACCGCATGCTGACCTGCCAATGGCAGACTCTCAGCCCGCACCTCGGGGCCGAAGTTCCCGAAGAGCTTGACGCGGCGGGGGTCGGCGACGCGTTCCGCACGGCCCTCGAGGCAAGCCGCGCCGAGTATGAACGGTTGTCTGCCGCCGGACTTCACGATCAGGCGCCTTACGCGTTGTCGCTGGCCTACCGCCTGCGGTACATCCTTGATTTGAACGCCCGCGAGGCGATGCAGTTGATCGAGCTGCGGTCCGGCCGCGAGGGTCACCCCAGCTATCGCGCCGTCGCGCACGCGATGTGGGATCAGATCAACGCAGTCACGCCGGCCGTCGCGAGCGCGATGACCCACGTTGATCGCGAAATGGAGCCGCGCCTCGAGCGGCTGATGAGCGAGATACGGAACGAACGTCGAGCCAGCCGAATCCAGTAATCGGTATGCGGGCGTAGTATGCCGATACCGGTCCAAACTGCAGTTTCACCGGAAAGATCAAGCTGCCCAAATCGTTCAAGGGCAAGAAGAAGAAGTTCACGGTGTCAGTGCCGACCAACGCTGACGTGCTCGCTTACAAGAGCACGAAGACGCTCAAGCTCAAGTAGCGCCGACGCCGAACGCAACCAACTGATCGTCCAGCGCCCGAGAGGGCAGTGTGTCTAATACTCGGTACGCTGATTGCGATGCTTCGTCTCCGCCTCTATTGCTCTCTGGCGCTCCCGATCGCGCTTGTATTCACCGCCCTCTACGGGGTTGGCTCTGCAGGCGCAGCGCCGTCGGTGCAGGTAGGCGTGGGTTTCGCCTGTTCGACCACGGCAGTGAACGGAGTTATCTGCTGGGGCGACAACACGGACGGACAGCTCGGCAACGGAAATGTCGGCGGCTGGTCGCTTGTGCCGGTGCCGGTGACCGGTCTCGATTCCGGTGTCATTGACCTTGCGGTCGGAAGTGGCAACGCATGTGCAGCCCTGGTCTCGGGCAATGTCCGTTGTTGGGGTGACAACTCGCAGTCCACGCTTGGACAAACTTTTGCTTCGCTCAATCGCAGTGCGGTCCCGGTCACGATTCCCGGCGTCGCTGGCGCCTCGCGGGTGACCGTGGGCGGTTTAGGATCTGCCTGCGCGGTCGTCGCGGGCGGGCAGGTGATGTGTTGGGGAAACAACCTAGGGTCGGCCCTCGGTACTGGTGCCGGTGGAAATTCGGTGGCGACGCCTGCCCCCGTGCTCGGGATAGCGTCCGGTGCGACTGAAGTCGATCACGACGGCCGCCACGGATGCGCGGTGGTAAGCGGAGCACTTCGTTGCTGGGGCTACAACGACGCGGGCGTGATCATCAATCCGGGCGCGGTTTCCTACAACTCCTCGCAGGCCGTGGCCGGTGTCACTACTGGTGTCGTGAATGTCACGGTTGGATACGAACAGACCTGTGTGATTGTGACCGGCGGCGTCGTTCGCTGCTGGGGTGAGGGCAGCATCGGTGAGAACGGCAACGGCGCCAGCACCGATCAGGTTCCTCCGGGAGTAGTGGCGATTCCCGCGGGCGCTTCGCAGCTCTCCACGGGGAACGGCCACACGTGCGCGCTGGTCGGTGACCAGGCGCGCTGCTGGGGCTTCAACTACTACGGCCAGGTCGGCGACCCGGCGGCCAACTACAGCTATCCCTCGCCGATCGTCCCGCTCGGGCTCGGATCCGGCGTGAACTCGATCGACACCGGAAACAACAACACCTGCGCGATCCAGGGCGCACAGGTCAAGTGCTGGGGGCAGTATGGGCTGGGCGTCCTGGGCAACGGCGCTTCATCGGCGTCGACGACGCCCTTCACGGTTCCAGGATTCTCCGCAGCAACGCGGGTGTCCACCAGCGCAGGCCACACTTGTGCAATCGAGTCGCCGCAGCTCAGGTGCCTGGGGGCAAATTCGTATGGCCAGCTCGGTGACGGCTCCGGTCAGCCGCAGTGGCAGGCAGTTCCCTCGACGACGCTCAACACGATCGGGACGATCGCCCGAGTCGCAACCAACGAATCCACCACTTGCGTGCGCGTGACAATCAGCGTCACCAACTCTGCTCGCTGCATCGGAAACGACTGGCTCGGCCAGCTCGGTGACGACAACGCTGGATCAACTGGCGCAAATACCGTGACCCAACCGGTCGGGATGACGTCGCTCGTCACCCAGATGACGGGTTCGGATCGCGTCTTCTGCGCCGAGCGCAACGACGGACTCTTCTGCTGGGGTTCTAACTACCAATCGCGCCTTGGTCGCGGCACGGACTCGTCGGTCGAGGATTCCTACGGCATCCCCAGCAATCCCATCGGCATGACTTCGAACATTGGATCGATCGCAGTCAGCTCAGACCATGCCTGCGCGGCCTCGATGACCAATCTGTTCTGCTGGGGAAACAACGGCTTCGGGCAGTCGACGGGAACATCTACGGCAATTGTCACGTCGCCAACCCTGTCCCCGATCACCACTGTCTTCGGCGGCGAGGGGCAGATCGCAGTGAGCGACGGGACGACATGCGCGATCGTCTCGGGCAGCCCCAGGCGGATCCGTTGCTTTGGCGAGGGCACGAGCGGCCAACTCGGAAACGGCGCGAGCGCCAACTCCACTTCGGCCGTCACGGTGACCCAGGCGGGCGGCGTTCAACTGGCAAACCCGGCGTTCATCGATGCGGCTGAGGACACGTTCTGTGCGATCGAAAGCTCGGTCGTCAAGTGCTGGGGCAGCGGCGGTCGTGGCGAGCTGGGCACGGGTTCATTCGCGAACTCGAACGTCGCCGTCACGGTTCCCGGCACCGAGGGCGCCACCGATATCGACGGCTGGGCCGACCATTTCTGCGCAACGGTCGCGGGCGCAGTGAAATGTTGGGGGATCGGAGACCAGGGCGAGATCGGCAACATGAGCGGCTACGGAATCACCACGCCAACTCTGGCCACAAACGTCACTGCCGCGCTGTTCCCGCCGGCGAGCCCTCTGCCTCCGGCGGCCGTACCTGAGCGCCGGAAGGCCCGTTATGAGCTCAAGCTCACCGGCAAGGTCCGTCGAAGCGGAAAGAGCATCTATGCGCCGCTGCGACTGCGCTTCAAGGTGCCGACAGGCTTCACCTCCGCTCAGTCCTGCGGCGTCAGGCCAACGATCTCCGTTCCGACTTCAAAGAAGAAGACCGCAAAGCTCAAGGTCAAGTTCAAGCCGGCCAAGGGTTACTGCACCTACACGGGCAAAATCAAGCTTCCGAAGTCGCTTCGCGGAAAGAAGAAAAGGTTCACCGTGAAATCTGCGGCAGGCGGTGCCACTACGGCGACCACCTACAAAAAGACGCTGAAGCTCAAGTAGTCGCGATCGTTGCTTCCGGCTGAGGATCGGCGTCTGGCTCGTCTAGCGGTGTCAGGTCGATCGATCGCGCGCGCATAACACCGCCCTCGCGGGGCTGGAAGGCAACCCCGCGGAACCGCCAGCGCTCGTCCTTCGCTGTCGTCGGAACGATCTCGCATCTCGTCAGCAGCACGCGCAGCACGACATCCATTTCGAGCTTCGCGAACGCGGCCCCCGCGCAACGCCGCACGCCTCCGCCGAATGGAACCCACGAGTAGGTGTCCGGCGGCGCGTCGAGGAATCGGTCGGGGTTGAAGCGAGCTGGCTCGGGGAAAAGTGAAGCGTTTCTGTGCAGGGCATTGAAATCAACGATCACGTGCATGCCGGGCGGGAGTGTCCACTCGCCCAGCTCAAAGTCCTTGACGACGTGGCGCGCCGTGCCGACGATCACCGGACGCGTTCTCTGGACCTCCCAGAAAGTCGCCTCACGCAAGCGAGAGCCGCCTAGCTTTGCCTCCTCGACGAGGCGTTCGAGCAACGCCGGATGACGACGTAGTCGCTCAACGGCCCAGGCCAGCGAAGACGCCGTCGTCTCATGACCGGCGACGAGGATCGTGAGCAGCTCATCCGAGATTTGCTCTCGGGTCATCTCGGCGCCGTCGTCGTAGCGCGCCTGTAGTAGAAGCGCAAGAACGTCTGAGCGATCCGCAAGGTGCTCGTCGGCGCGGTGCGTGGCCACGACGCGATCGATCGCGTCGTTGTACTCCGCGCGCAGCGCATTGAAGCGCACCCAAGGGCTCCGTCGCCCCCAATTCTTTTGCAGGAATGGCGCCGCGGCCAGCATCGAGCCGAGCTTGACCATCGGCGGCACGATTCGGCGCAGGTCCTCAAACTCGTCGTCCTCGGCGCCAAAGACAGCTCGCAGGATCGCGTTGAGCGTGATCCTTGTCATCGGTTCGAGCGTGCGAAAGTCATTGCCAGCCGGCCATGTCACCAATTCGGCGAGCACCTCCTCCTCGAAGATTCGGGTGTAGGTGCCCATGCGCTCTCCGTGAAACGGCGGAAGGATCAGTCGTCGCTCGCGCAGGTGGAGCTCTTCATCGAGTGCGAAGATCGAGCTGTCGCCGAGCATTCGCTTGAGCGGATTTGTGTCGCCGGCGTGGAGCACGTCCGGCTTCGCGGTGAACACCTGCTTGGCCAACGCTGGGTCCGAGACTCCGACCGTTTCGCCAAAGCCCGGCACATAGGCTCGGATTGTCGGGCCGCGCTTCTTGTTGCGGCGCGAGACCAGATCTGGTCTCCCGGCGAGGAACGCCAAGGAAATCGAAACGGCCGCGAATGGAACCTTCGGAGGGAGCTGCTCCGTCTTGCTCATGCCGAGAGTCTGCCAGAAGCGAACCCATGCAACCCCGCTGAAACCCCGCTCCCGTAGGATGGCTGAATGAACCCAGCCGATCTCGAAGTGACGATGCAAACCGAGGAGGTCTACGACCCCCCGGAGGAGTTCCGCACCAACTCGGAGTTCAGTGACCCGTCCGTGTACGAACGCGCCGAGGCCGACCCGTCTGGCTGGTGGGCATCCTGGGCCGAGAAGCTCAAGTGGAGCGAGCCCTGGCACCAGGTTCTCGATTGGAACGCGCCGTGGGCCAAGTGGTTTGTCGGCGGCAAGCTCAACGTCTCCGAGAACTGCCTCGATCGCCACGTGGACGCCGGCAACGGAGGGAAAGTCGCCTATCACTGGGTCGGTGAGGACGGCGCGCAGAAGGACATCACCTACGCGCAGCTGCTCGACGAGACCGCCCGCATCGCCAACGTCCTGAAGGGCCTGGGCGTGAAGCCGGGCGATGTCGTCGGCATCTACCTGCCGATGATCCCCGAGGCACCCGCCGCGATGCTCGCCTGTGCGCGCATCGGCGCAGTGCACAACGTCGTCTTCGGCGGATTCTCTTCCGAGGCCGTGCGCGAGCGCATGGTGACTTCGAACGCCAAGGTCTTGATCACCGCAGATGCAACGCTGCGCCGCGGCAAGCCGCTGCCGATGAAGGCCGCGCTCGACGAGGCGCTTGAGGGCATGCCGAGCATCGAGCACGTGTTGGTCGCCGACCGCACCGGCGGCGAAGTTGACACGCCGATGCGCGAAGGCCGCGACCACTGGCTCCGCGCCGCGATGGCTGACGTGTCGGCCGACTGTCCGCCCGAGCAGCTCGACTCAGAGCACCCGCTCTTCATCCTCTACACGTCGGGATCGACGGCGAGTCCGAAGGGCATCCTCCACACGACCGGCGGCTACCTCACGGGCGTCACCGCCACGCACAAGATGATCTTCGACATCAAGCCCGCGTCGGATGTCTATTGGTGCGCCGCCGACATTGGCTGGGTCACCGGCAACAGCTACATCGTCTACGGCGCACTTGCCAATGGCGTGACCAGCGTGCTCTACGAGGGCGCGCCCGACTACCCGCACCAGGGCCGATTCTGGGAGATCATCCAGCAGTACGGCGTGACGATCCTCTACACCGCGCCCACGGTCATCCGTAGCTTCATCAAGTGGGGTCGCGAGATCCCTGACGGCTACGACCTGTCATCCCTGCGCCTGCTGGGCTCGGTCGGCGAGCCGATCAATCCGCGCGCCTGGAAGTGGTACCGATCGGTGATCGGCGGCGAACGCTGCCCCGTGGTTGACACCTGGTGGCAGACCGAGACCGGCCACGCAATGATCACGCCACTGCCGGCGATCACCGCGACCAAGCCGGGCTCGGCAACGCGTCCGTTCCCGGGCATCAGCGCTGCAGTGGTCAACACCGAAGGCAAGATCGTCGAGGAGGGCGGGGGAGTCCTCACCCTGCGCCGACCGTGGCCGGGCATGGCTCGCACGCTCTACGGCGACGACGACCGTTTCGTCGAGACCTACTGGACGCGCTGGGGCCGCGAGATCTACGACGTCGGCGACGCCGCGCGGATCGACGAAGACGGCTACATCTGGATCCTCGGCCGCACCGACGACGTGATCAACGTATCCGGCCACCGGCTCTCGACGATGGAGGTCGAGTCGGCGCTCGTCGGTCACAAGGCCGTCGCAGAAGCTGCGGTGATTGGCAAATCAGACGAGCACACCGGTCAGGCGATCGTCGCCTTCGTCACTCCAGAGCACGACGTCGAGCCCGACGACGAACTGATGGCCTCGTTGTCGGCGCACGTCGCTGACAAGATCGGAAAACTCGCTCGGCCAAAGCAAATCATCTGGTCCGACGAGTTGCCGAAGACGCGCTCGGGCAAGATCATGCGGCGGCTGTTGCGGGACATTGCTGAGGGCCGAGAACTCGGCGACGTGACGACGCTGCGCGATCCGTCGGTCGTGAGCCTGATCAGTGATCGCGTCGCGGCCGGCGACGAGGACTGACCAGTGCTACTGGTCTGACTTCTCGAACTCTTCGAGCTGTGCTTTGTCCGCGTCCGCGGCCCCGGTCTCGGCGACTTCGCGCCAGGACACCGGGCGGCCGAGTTTCCAGGCCGGCGGAGTCTGCGGACCGTCGCCGATCAGCATGATCGCCAGCGCGCCGATCCAGAAGACCTGAAGAAGTGCGGCAAGCGGCGGCGCTATCGCGTTCGCGAGGCCGATCGCGATCGCGACCGAGCCGACAAGTCGCGTCAGCAGGCCGAGCCGCATGCAGTAAACGCCGGTCATCACCCACGCGATCGCAACCAGCAGCTGGGCGAACTGGTAAATCGTGGTCGAGAATTCGATCGCGCCGGCGTTGAGGAGATCGGTCGCGGCTTGAACGGTTTGAGCAGACCCGGCGGCGAACTTGTTCGCCGCCGAGATTTGTGTGAGCGTGTAGATCGGGTACACGATCGCAGCGAAGACCGGGCCGACGATCGAAACGATCAGCGCGATCTTGGGCACTGCCTCGGAGCGCGACCGCGCCGCGAGGATCAGATGTACAAGCACGTAGGCAACGAGCAGCGAGGCGATCGCAAGGAAGAAGCTCGAGAGCACGTACGGGAGCTTGTGATCAATGATCGTCTCAAGCTTCTTCTGGTTGTCGCGGCCCGATGCATCGCGCAGCGAGAGCCAGGTCGTGAAGATGAAGCCGGAGAGCATCGCGACGGTCAGAACCGATGCGAGAGCCACCATGCGTGAGCGCGCGCTCTCGACCTCAAGCTCGTTGTCGGTCATCTGCAGGGCGCCGGGAACTGCTGTTTGTGCATTTGTCACGCGGCGATCCTATCCGCGCGGCCTCTATGCTGGCCAGCAAGGAGAGAGGATCAAGCTTGAGTACTTACGCAATTGCGGTAGTTGGACGGGATCAGCCGGGAATCGCCGCGGCAGTTGTTCGCGCGCTTTACGAGTCGCGCGCCAACATCGAGGATTCGCGCATGTCGATCCTTGGGGGGCACTTCGCGATGATGCTGGTCGTTTCGATCGAGGTCGATGCAGGCGCCGATGGGCTGAACGCAGAGCTGGAGAAAGTTCGGTCATCGATGAATCTGGAACACGCGCTCGCCCAGCAGATCGAGGATGCCGGCAGTGATGCGCGGCCGGCGCCGACCCATGTGTTGACTGTGTATGGCGCCGACCACCCCGGGATCGTCGCGGCAGTCTGTGATGCGCTCGCGGCGCGGGCGGTCAACATCGACGACCTCGCAACGCGCGTGGTTGGCAGTACGGAAGCGCCGGTCTACACGTTGATCTGTGAGCTGACGCTGCCTGGCTCATTGGAGCCCGCGGCTCTCAGCGCCGACCTGGATGGCGTTGCCGTTGACCAGGGCGTCGAAGTCTCGCTGCGCGAACTCGATCAAGACATTCTCTAGCGGTCACATGGCTGTCCGCAAAGTTCTGTTGTACCCGGACCCGGGGTTGAAACGAGTGTGTGTGCCCGCGCCTTCGGGGAATGAGCTGTCTTTGATCGTCGATGACTTGATCGACACGATGCGGAGTTTTCCGGGGTGCGTGGGGATTGCGGCGCCGCAGATTGGCTACTTCAGTCGTGTGGCTGTGATTGATCTTTCGGAGCACAGGAAGGCACCTTTGACCGTCCACGGGTTGACCGTGCTGGTTGATCCTGTAGTCGTGTCCGGTGAGGGGAGCGAAGTTGCTCGAGAAGGGTGCCTGTCGATTCCTCAGCTGACTGCGAACGTGCGGCGGTACGTGGATGCGCGGGTGGACGCGCGTGACGGCACGCTGGACTTCGAGGGATTCGAAGCGCGCTGCGTCCTCCACGAGATCGACCACTTGGACGGCCTGTTGTTCCTGGACCGCGTGGACTCCCTGACCCAAGACGTCTTCCCCCGCAAACAACGGAAGTAAGCCAACAAAAACAGGCTTGAAACGGCTACTTGCCTACGGGCCAGACTCGGTCAAGCACTTCCAGCGTCACCTTCGTAGGCGTGACCTTGGCGCTGTAGGCGCCGATCTTGTTCACGGCCTTCGGAATGAACACCCGCTTCTGCTTGAACATCGCGTCAATCCCGGCACGGGCGCAGTCTTCGGCGCTCTGCCATGCCCAGTCGGGCGAGTCGTTCTCCAATGCCGCCTGGTTCTCGCCGAAGAACTCAGTGCGCGTCGGCCCGGGGCACAGCGCGGTGAAGCTTACGCCGGTTCCCTTGAACTCCTGCGACAACCCTTGAGAGAACGAAAGCACGTAGGCCTTGGTCGCGGCGTAAACCGCCTGTCGCGGCATCGGCTGGAAGCCAGCGGTAGAGGCGACGCTCATCACCGCGCCGGCCTTGCGTTCGAGCATTCCGGGCAGCACCATGTGGGTAAGCGCGGTCAGCGCCACAACGTTCACCTCGAGCTGCTGCATCTGCGTCTCAAGCGGGTCATCGAGGAACGCTCCATCGGTGCCGACCCCGGCGTTGTTGATCAGGATGTCCACGTGGTCGCCGCGGGCCTCGATCGAATCGATCAGCTCCTGGCGTTGCGTTGCGTCTGTGACGTCACAGGCGACGGCGATCGACCGCACGTTGTGCTTGTCCTCGAGTTCGGCGGCAAGCTCGGTCAAGCGATCGATGCGGCGCGCGGCGAGAGTCACGTTGTGTCCGCGCTCGGCCATCTGCTTGGCGAATTCGAATCCGATTCCGGCCGATGCGCCGGTGATCAGACAGGTACCTGTATCTGACGGAATAGGGATGCTCATCGGCCCCAATCTACCTGAGCCGAAGTAGCATCGAGCGCACTATGGACGAATTCAATCTCTTCGGTGACCCCGACGAACTCCAGCGCCGCATGGCCGAGTTCGCCGAACAAATGCAGAGCGGCCAGCGCGTCGCCTGGGCCGACAACGCAATCAGCCTCGCCGTTGACATGACCGTTGCAGCGATCGACAAGATCGACGCGAGCGGATCAAGCGATGAACAGGCGATGCAGATCCGCGACGCGATGCGAATGATATTCCCGGAGGCCGTAACGCTGGTCCGGGAAGCGCGCGAAGGCCTTCAGTAGAACCGGTTCAGTAGTCGCGCGGGTACTCCGGGAGATCCCGGTCGTACTCGAGTGTGGTCTGTGACTCGACCGTTGGGTGGTCCGGGTCCCACCGGTCGTCGCCGTAACTTTCGTGCTCGTAGGCCGCGCCTGCAGCTTCGGCCTCCTTCTCGGCCTTGCCCGCGCGCATCAGCGAGCGCCAATCGGTCGTCTTGAAGACGAAGGCCAGCGCCACGAGTCCGAACGCGGCATTGAACACCGCGAATGCAAGCTGTTGTCCCACTGAGTAGGCCGCAATCGACGCACTTGACGCGACGCCCGCAAGTGCGGTGAAAAGCAGCGCCTGTTGGACGCCGGCGCCCTGCGGTGTCAGCGGAATCAAGCTCGACGCCACCTGGACCGCAATCACCGTCAGCACGATGTCAAGCGACGAGTCGATGTTGAAGGCCTTGAGCATCAGCCAGATGCTCGCGAGACGAAAGATCAGTGCAACGAACTGGGGCGCCGCCGCGCCGCGGAAGTACAGGTCGCGCGAGCGAAGCAGGGTGATCCCCTGACGTACGTTGGCCCAGAAGTCGCGAACGCGCACCGACAGATACGCAAACAATGCAAGCAGGAGGATCGGCATGAGTGTCACGAAGAACACCGCAAAACGTGGGTGCTGCGCAAGGAAAGACAGGTCAAAAGCATTGAGCTTTGAGAGGTCTGGGAGCTCGGGGAAGACGCCTTGTGTGAACCCGTAGCCAAGGATCAGCACTCCGAGCGCCAAGTCGAACGGCAGGTCGACCGCAAACGATGAGCCGACGGTCGAATAGTTCGAATTCTTGACGGTGTTCTTCCCCAGATAGAGCCGCACGAACGCTCCGGCGTGCGCAGGAACGACGCTCGAGATCCCGTTTCCGGCAATCTCGGCCGCCCAGATGCTGCGCCAAGGAAAGTTCTCTGAGGGATACGCAGCGCGAAGTCCGTTGTACCAGGCGCGCGTGCGAATCGAAAGGAAAAGCGCTTGACAGACAAGCGCGCCGACGAGCGGCAAAATGTGAATTGCCGAGACGCTGTCCAGGAATTGACCAACGCCGTCAAAGAACTGAGCGAATGATCCGTCGGCCAGGGGCACGGTGATCAGGTTCGGTGTTTTGATCAAGGCAGCCATCGGTGCAGTCCGGCATACCGTAGGCAGCCCTGCGGTCAAGGCGCCCAACACTCTCGCACCACCGCGCGCCAAGCGGAAGCGTAGAATTGAGTAATGGAAGTCACCTCGCACTCGTTGGGAACCGTGGCCAGGGTCGTCGCATGTGCCGCGATGTCGACCCTTTTGCTCGCGGCGTTCGCGCAGACCGCACAATCAAAAGGCGAAACCAGAGCGATTCTTGATCGACCCGTACCGGCCGACTCCAAGCCGGGGTCAACGATCGAAGTCGCCTGGAAGCTCGAATCGAAAATCCGAGATCGCTACGAGCCATTTGGCGCCGGAGAGGTCTTTTTCCGCCTCGTTGGGAACGCCGCTGGAGACGCCTCCGAGGTGGTCGTCGACGGCCGCAGGTCGTTTTCGGCGCGCGTAAGAGTGCCTTTCAGCGGGATCAAAAAGGTCGAGATCGGCATAATCGGCGTTCGCACGGTGAGCGGAAAAGAAGGCACGCGATCGGACGCTCTCATCCCAATCGTCGGCCCATCCCTGGAACGCTCGGCCGACGGATCCGGCGGACCGGAACAAAACCGCACTGCGCTCGTAGTCGGAGCAGTCAGCGGCGCCGCGCTGCTTCTGTTTGGCGCGACCTACTACCGCCGACGCAGCTCGCCAACCCCGACAACGCGCTGACGCATAGGATTCACCCGTGAGCTTCACGGGGAAACGCATTCTGCTGACCGGCGCTGCCGGCGGCCTGGGGGAGATCACGGCCAAGGCGTTCGCCGAGGCCGGCGCGACCCTGATCCTCAGCAGTCGCAACAAGCAGAAGCTCAACGAGATCGCCGCTGCGCTGCCGGGCGGCCCGCACGAAGTGATCGCCGCGGATCTCTCGCAGCCGGGCGCGCCGCAAGACATCGTCGCCCGAGCCGGAAGGATCGACATCTTCGTCGGCAATGCGGGCAGGCCTGGAGGCTGGGCGCTCGACGAAACCGAGGCCGATGAAATCAGCTCCGTAATCCTCGTGAACTTCGAGGCGCCGATCCAGATGGTCAAGGCAGTCGTTCCGCAGATGAAGGAACGAAAGGCCGGTCAGATCGTCTTGATCGCATCTCTCGCGGGAAAGTTTGCGCTGCCTGACAGCACGATGTACTCGAGCACCAAGGCTGGCCTGCGCGCGTTCGGCTGGGCGTTGCGTCCGGAACTCGCGCGCGACAACATCACGGTCTCGGTGGTGACGCCGAGCTTCATCGGTGAAGTCGGAATGTTTGCCAAGCGCAAGCGCAAGGCGCCGCCAATGGCCGGCATCGTGCCGCCAAAGACCTACACAAAGACGCTGCTCGCTGGGGTCGCCAAGGGCAAGGGCGAGATACCGATCGCAACGCCGCAGCTGCGTGTTCTCTCTCAACTCTCAGTTCTCGCGCCGCGAATCTTCGACTTCGCATTCCGGCGTTCCGCGCCGCAGCGCAAGCCAACCGACGAGTAGGCGCGGGCCGAGCCCGCTCGCTTAAGCTCTGAGGCCAAGTGGAGCACGCAGATTCAATTTTGATCGCCGGTGCTCTACTCGCGCTCGCCATCGCAACCACGCTTGTTGCCCGTCGCGCGAGAGTTCCGGGACTCGTGATTTTCTTGGTGCTCGGCATCGTCGTCGGCCCATCTGGTCTCGAAGTCGTCGACGGCGTCGGTCTCGAAATGGCGCAGACCGTCGGCGTCATAGCACTAGCGCTGATTCTCTTTGAGGGTGGTCTTGCCTCTGGCTGGAAAGAGATCCAGCCAGTCTTCGGCGTCAGCTTCTCGCTGGCGACGGTCGGCACCCTATTGACGGCGGTCATCACTGGCCTCGGCACCGCCTACTTCCTTGACTACTCGACCCTGCAGGCGATGTTGATCGGCGGCATCGTCGCCAGCACCGACGGCGCTGCAGTGTTCGCCCTGCTGCGCGGATCGACCTTGAAGAAACGACTCGCGCGCACGCTTGAAGCCGAAGCCGGCCTGAACGATCCCGTGGCGATCCTGCTCGTGATCGGGTTCATCGACTGGATCACGTTGCCGAGCTACGGCGTGCCCGACATGGTTCTCCTTTTCATCGGGGAGATGGCGATCGGCGCGATCGTCGGTCTGGCAATCGGCTTCATCGGTGTTCGTGGGATCCGCGCCGTCGGGAATGTCACCTCCGGGCTGTATCCGGTTGCCACAGTCGCAATCGCCGCCTCAGCGTTCGGGCTGGCGCAGGTGATCCACGGCTCTGGCTTCCTGGCGGTCTACATCGCGGGATTGATTCTCGGAAGCGCGCGGCTACCGGCAAAGCGCGCGATCACGGACTTCCACGACGGCATCGCCTGGGTCAGCCAGATCGCGGTCTTTCTCGTCCTCGGCCTGTTGTTCTCCCCGAGTTCGATGAAGTCGCTCTGGGAAGAAGCGCTCGTGGTCACGCTGCTCCTGATGTTCGTTGCCCGTCCGGTCGCGGTCTACGTCGCGACGTTTTTCGCCAAGTTTGAGTTCCGTGAGGTGGCGCTCCTTCAGTGGGCGGGAATGCGTGGTGCCGTTCCAATCGTGCTTGCGACATTTCCGCTGGTCGACGGCATTGCCGACTCGAACGCGATCTACAACATCGTCTTCTTCGTCGTGCTCGCGTCGGCGGTCTTCCAGGGCACCACGTTCGAGTTCTTTGCCACTCGCCTGAAACTCACAACGACCCACCGCGCGGTTCAGCCTCCGGTGATCCAGGCCGGCAACATCCGAAAACTCGGCGCGGAATTCTTTGAGTTCCCGATCCGAAAGGGCGATGCGATTGCGGGCCACGTCGTGCGAGAACTGCAGTTGCCCCGCGAGGCGCTCGTCAGCGTGATCGTGCGCGGTGACGAGGCGCTGCTTCCTCGTGGGTCAACCGAGCTTGAGGTCGGGGACCGGCTGCACATCTTGGTTCGCGGCTACCTGGTCAAACGAATCGAGGAACTCTTCGAACTCTGGCGAGAAGGTCCGATCGGCGAAGTTGAGCGCGAGTACGCGAGGCCGCTCGCGGGCCGTCCGGCGATTTTCTCGGTCAAGCCATGGGAGGCCGACGCCGGAGACCAGGGTGATCCTCAGGAGATCGGCGGCAGGGCCGTGGTGCGGCGCGTGCGAATTCGTCACGACCAACCGGGCGCGCTCGTCGTGCTTGAGGATGGCCGGTTTGCCGTGAGCAGTAGCGGACTCGTTGCTGCTGGGAGTCCGCCGCAGATCCGCGCCTTTGCCGTGCGCAGAATCGATCGCTCCCAGACTCGCTCTGAGCGGGCCTGGTGGCAGGAAGTCGCCGGAGCGGTCGCCTAGCGGGTCTTGCTGGTCTCGTTGGTCTCGCGCTCGCGCGGCGGTACGTGCCCGACCGTGTCGAGGTCGCGCGGCGTCTCGCGATGCTTCCCGAAGAAGTTGATCAGGTTGCGGTCCTTGCGGAAGACGCGGTAGGGCGTCGACTTCAGGTAGGTGCGTGCGACGAGATTGACCTGCGTCTGAATGAACGCCGGAGGCGGCTCAACACCCATCACCTCGCGAAGCTTCGGGTCAAGCAGGCCAGAGAGCGATTGGCGCGCGAGCCACTCTCGGTTGGGCACCCAGGATGGGTACCAGCGGAGCCAGTCCTCGACCAACCCTTCGTAACAGCCGCGACCGTCGACCGTGTTGGCGTAGGTGGAATCCTCGTAGTCCAGCATCCAATCGAGAAATCCATTCCGCGTCGGCGCGGGCATTTCCAGGCCCATGTCTCGAGCGATCCCGCACCAGAAGTTCCACCGCGCCTCGCGATCAACGGCGCTGAACGGATTGACGCCGAACTGCAATGCGAGCCGGTCGGGCTCGAGCATCACGGTGGCCAGCGTGTAGAGCTTCAGCTCATCGCTGATCAGGAAGCGGCTGTGGATCTCTTCCATGCGCTGGACTGCCGCGCGGCCCTCCTCTGACTTGTAGCCACGGCGGTAGAACTCAGTGAAGAAGATGATCGTGTCGTTGTTGCGCCTGCGCGGGTTGGTGGCGATGTCGCCGTTGCCTGAGCGATAGAGCACTTTTGCGATCGCCGGTACTGCCGCCTGGCGAGCAAAGGTGACCAGGTAGATCGAGTGTGCGAAGTAGGCGTCGGCAAACAAGACGTTCGAGACCTCTGCGGTGATCTCTTCGTCGTCGGCGACGGGGTCCAGCGAGTCGACGTAGCTGCGCAGCGCGCGGCCGGTTGTCCAGTTGTCGAACACTCGGACTCAACAGTAACAATCGAACTGGCTAGTCAGCCAGTGAATGAGTTGGCTTGTCGACAAGCCAAATTCGGCAGGCTTCTAAGAAGGGTCTGCGAGCGCCTTCAGCACAAGATCATCATGCTTCTTCGGCTGAACCTTCGGCAGGTACTCGGCGTTCTTCCCGCCGGGCGAGATGATGAACGTGCTGCGCTGGAGATTCGGGGCGGCCATGGGTCGCCGTCGCAGGATCAGCGCATCGGCACGGTTCCGTACATCAAGGTCTCTGATCTACGTGCCGGGATGATGAACATCAACCCGACCAACCGCATTCCTATTGAAGTCGCGCGGACATTTTGGAGAAGCGACCACTCCGGATTGCGGCCGTTCGTGCTCATCTGCCCTGAGCGAACTTCCAAAAACATCGGCGACTTCTGTGTCCTCATGCCTGGTCAAGAACAGGTCGTTTTGACCAAAGAGATGATCGTCGTCCGAGCTGCTGAGAGTGCGCCCTTCGATCAGTTCTACTTGATGTGGGCGCTGACGCTGAGCATCGTGCGCGAGCAATGGAAGCGCGTGGTCTTCATGCAAACGAACCGCGAGGATGTTGGAAAGCGCTACAACGAGATCCGACTACCCGTACCCAAGTCGAATGACATTGCCACGGAAGTCTCGGAGTCATTCCGGAAGTACTACTCGGAGGCTGCGAAGCTCCGCGAAGAGCTTGCGATCTATCTGGACGACGAGAAGGATCATCACTTCTTTATCTCCGGTGCCGAACCGGAACTCGGCCCTTGAGCCGTCGCAGCTTTCGCGCTAGCGAAATTTAGGTCACCGGTTCTTGGATCCAATCGACAAGTTCCACTAGCTCGGTCAAATGCGCTTCTTAACGCTCTTCGAGGCTGCGTCGTAGGTATCTGGAGGAATAACCGAACCGTGAGAGGGGTCGGCGATGGTGGGAGTGTGATCGACGCCGAACCCGAGTTCTCGTGGGATCCTCGCTGCAAACTCAACCAGGCCACAGCCCTCGTGCAATTCCGGATCGAGCACAGTAAGGGGCTCGGCGGGATCGGGGATAAGTCGGCGGAGGTGAACGGAGATCGCTTGATCTTCGCCGGTCGGCTTGAAAGAGGCCGTCGATGGTCGGCGCTTTCCGTTGTCGGTGCTCGTCGTCATGTCCGGATTGTTTGGAATCCGGTGGAGAAGTGCGTCTTCGTCGGCGATTTCGACAACGCCGGGGTTCTCGCCCTCTACAGGAGACAATCGCCTAGTCGAGCGAGAAATTTAGGCGGTCTAGGGCCATCTCAAGAACGATGAAGTCGGCACGTTGATCCCCGTCAAACCGCCGACCAGTCACGCGATCGTTACCGATGAAAACTGGAATGTTCGAATGCGGTTCGAACTCGATCTCAAGGTCGAATCTATTCTGGGACCATTCGAGCTGGATGCCACCATCGGGAACTGGGACGATATGAGGCTGGGGGAGGCCGCGCCGAAGAGCCTCAACCGCGAAGTCGTACGCGGCACGAGCGGAGCCGTGGTCGATTGGGGTGGCCTCGTAAGTGTCCCATCCAGGCTCTAAGTCAAGAAGTTGAGAAATCTTTTCGAGCAGCGCTTTCCTCGCGTTCCGAAACGAGATCTGATGCTCTTGTGGCTCCCGTGTCTCGTCGTTCACGATTACGACTGGTCGTGCGGATGAAGTGACGTCGGCGGACCAGGCTGATGGCGCGAATGTCGTATTCATCGAGTTCTCTCCCAGTCGGTTTGGACTTGATCGCGTGTGATCGCAACTAGACAATCAACGGCATTGTCATGTGCGTGTTTGAGCGCGGTTAGAAAGTCTCCTTCTTTGACAAGCCTACGACAATTGACCTGAAATGCGACACCCTTTTGGCCCTTCGGTCCAGGCTGATCCGTCGCTGTCACCTTGATTCGTCCAGCGAATTCCTCCGCCTCCAGTAGTTTGAAAGCGAAGTCACAACGCATTCCCTCGACGCCATCGAAAGGTGGCTCACCAGCGGCGGGCTCGATCATCCGGAGTAGTCCGGGAACAGCGCTTGTCGAGCCGGGCTCTGTCTCCATCCAGTTCGCATAAATCAGCTCGACCAAGTCCGCTGGATTCTCCTTCCCGCCAAAGGTGCAACTCGTGGCAGCATTCACCTGCTGAATCAGTTCTTCGAGCTTGGGCTTCACGTTGTCGTACGACGGCTTGTCGTCCAATCTACGTTCGTGAATCGCGAGCCGATCATGCTGAACCTGCGCTCCCCACCGGCCGTCTTCCGAGTCGAGCGTGAGTCGGGGTGGCGGAGAGCCGAAGAAGAGGCCACCGACTTCCGTTCCGACGTTGGATTGAGGCGCTTCTGTCATTCGTGGGATCGCGGGTCCGAGGTCGGCACTTTTCCAATCTCCCAACTCGCGGATGATTTGAACCAGCGACTCAGAACCGAATCCGAGCACGGGTGCGAATTGGACGGCCGCAGTGACCTCTTGGACGGGCGGCTTGTCAAATTTCGCAGTATCGGCCATATATGCCAGATCGACGCCCACGCTCGTAAACCTTAAACGCGCGTCGCGCGAAAACTCTACCTGCGGGCTACGACGTGAGTGCCAGCGCCGCTAACCCGCGAGCGCCTGAAGCACGAGGTCATCGTGTTTCTTCGGCTGGACTTTTGGGAGAACCGCTTTGATCCTGTCGTCCGGCGCGATTATGAAAGTCGTGCGCTGTACCCCCCAATATGTCTTGCCGTACATCGACTTCTCGACCCACTGGCCGTACTTCTCGGCGACCTTGTGGTCGGGGTCGCCGACGAGCGTGAAGGGGAGCTTGTACTTCGCCTGGAACTTCTTCAGCGCCTCGGGCGCATCCGGCGAGACGCCAACGATCACGGCGCCGGCCTTCTCGTATTCCTTGAAGCGATCGCGGATGCCGCAAGCCTGGGTCGTGCAGCCGGGCGTATCGGCGCGCGGATAGAAGTACAACACGAGCGTCTTGCCCTTGAAGTCGCTGAGCTTGACGGTCTCGCCGTCCTGGTTCTTCAGCGTGAAGGCGGGGGCTTTTGATCCTGGCTGCGGGGCTGACATCGGGCGAGAGACTACAGCGATAGGCCGGTGGCATTTTCAGGGACTGCTGCGCCGGCGACGATCTGCCAGCGGTCATCCTCGTAAAGCCAAGTTCGGGTGTAGCGGTACGTGCCGATCACGGTCTCGCCGTTGGTCAGGACTTCCAGCTCGACCAAGAGGATCGTCAGCCCGGTCGTGCCATAGGCATGGGCCTCGATCTCGATCGGGTTCGACGCCTTGAATGTGACGAGCCCGGATTCGTACGACGCGAGATCGGCGGCCTTGTCGTAGACGGCGCCGTCTGGTCCGACGAAGCGCAGGTGATCGTGGAGCAGGCGTTCGAGCGCATTTGCGTCGTTTGCGAGCTGCGCGCGTTGCAGCGCGTGCTCGGCCTCCATCAGTGAGTCGTGGTCTGCAGCCATGTCCGCATTCAGCCTATATCTTCGGGCCATGCGCATCGCGGTCTCGACGGACATGCTCAAAGGAGTTGCATTCGCGGTTGTCGAGCGACTTGAGGCGAGCGGGCATGAGGTGGTTCGGTTCGGCGCCTACGACCCGGCCGGCCGCGCGGACTGGGCGTGGGGTAGCGAAGCCGCCGCACGCGCGGTCGCCGGCGGTTCGGCCGACCAGGGAATCGTCTGCTGCTGGACCGGTACCGGTGCTTCGATCGCGGCGAACAAAGTCCGAGGCGTGAGGGCGGCACTGTGTGTTGATCCTGCGACAGCCGAGGGCGCGCGCAGATGGAACGACGCCAACGTGCTGGCGCTCTCGCTGCGACTGACGAGCGAGCCGGTGCTTGCGGAGATCCTTGAGGCGTGGTTCGACGCGACTCCAAGTACGGAGGCTGGCGACGTGGCGAACGTCGCTCACCTCGATCAGATCGCCTGATCAAGCAGCCGCGAGCATCACAACGCCGACCAGCGCCATGACCACGCCAACGCGCTGACTCACCGCCAGCCGCTCATGCAGAAAAGCGAACGCCAGGATCACGGTGATCACTGGATAGAGCGAGCTGACCACGGATGTGATCGCGAGCTTGCCCTGCTGCGCCGCCGCAGCAAACGTGATGTTCGCCGTCACGTCGAAGAATCCGATCGTGATCGGGAAGAGCCATTCCTTGCCGCGCGGGCGGGCGCCCCAGGTCGAGCGACGTGCGCCGGCAAGCAACACGATCGACACCACCAGCGCCAATGTCGTCAGCTTCAAGGTCGCCGCGGGCCAGTAGATCGACTCCTCACCGGCCTCCGCGATCAGGGCGAAGATCGTGCCGAAGCCGATCGCCGCGACTACCGCGAGCAAGATCGACCGACGGTGCGTGGACTCGTCGACCCCCGTCGTTTTGGCCATATCCTGCTCTCGCGAAGCCAGGATCACGCCGACGATGGCGACGATGATCGCGAAGATCGCAAAAAGCGTCAGTGATTCACCGCGACCGATCACGCCCCACAGCACCGGGATCGCAGATCCCGTCGCCGTGATCGGCGCGACGATGCTCATCGTGCCGATCGCGAGCGCCTGGTAGAACGCGGCCAACGCAACAAGCCCAGCCACACCGGCAAACGCGGCCAGGATGAAATGCTCCTGAGTGGGTGCCGCATCTCCGCTGACCACGGTGGCGGTGCCAGAGACAAGCAACCCGCCGAACGCCGAGGCAAGCAGCACCCAGAGCAACGCAAAACGCCGTGAGGCGACGCCACCGAGGTAGTCACCGGTGCCCCACGAAACTGCTGCCGAGAGGGCCAGCACGATGGCGATCATCTGAAGCTCCTGGCTAGGAGTTTTCCGCCACGACGGCGTCGGCCGCGACAGTCTCGCCGCGCAACTGCGCGCCATCGATCGCGCCGGCAACACTCGCCGCCTTGTCGCTCGGCACCTGCATCAGCGTGTAACGGCTGAGCACGCGCACGCGACGCACATCGCTGCCAGTCAAGTCGCTCTTGCTCGTGACCAGTTCGATCACGTCGGCCGGCTCGACCCCCCGCGTCGTTCCGCCGTTGACGATCAGCAGACTGAAGTCGCCATCGAGCTCGGTCTGGTTGGGCTTTATGTGACGTGGGTGGCGAAGCTCGGCGGGGGCCTCTTCGGCCTTGGGCTCGGCCTCTTCAGGCTCCGCTGCTTCCGGCTCGGCTTCAGCTTCAGTCACGGCCTCTTCGGTCTTGCCGGCCGGCGGGCCCCATGAGAACGGCGCGGGCTTGTCCTCCTCGGTCGAGCGGCCCGGGATCACTCCGGCGCCGGCTTCAGGCTCATTCTCGTCGTCAGCCGTCGGCGGCTCGGGCGGCTCCGTGATCTCCGGAACTGGCTGATCGCCGACTGCTTCGGCGGGGATGATCTCTTCGAGCACGGCTTCGGGAACGATCGGCTCCTGATCAGAGCCGTCCTGGACGAGCGGCGACACCTCGGTCGCAGGTTCTTCGGTCATACGCGACCGCGGTCGGCGCTCGCGCGGCTTGCGCTCGCCCTTGGTCTCAGTCTTTTCTTCGACCTTCTCCTCGGGCTTCACGTCTGCGCTCGACTCCATCTCGGCAGGCGCCTGCGGCTGCCTCATCGGCTCGGCGGCGCCCTTCGGCGTCCACTCAGGCACTTCTACATTGATGTGCTTCTCGATCGCCTTGAAGTCTTCCTTGTCACGCGACTCGACCAATGTGATGGCGCGGCCTCCACGACCGGCGCGACCGGTGCGGCCGATGCGGTGCGTGTAGATCTCGGCACTGTTTGGCAAGTCGTAGTTGATCACGTGGGTGACGTTCTGAACGTCAAGACCACGCGCGGCGATGTCGGTTGCGACGAGCACCGGCACGCGGTTGTCCTTGAACGCGATCATCACGCCGTCGCGGGAACCCTGCGACATGTCGCCGTGCAGCGCTCGTACGCGCAGGTTCGGCTTGCGGCGGTCGAGGTCGCGGGCCAGGCGGTCAACGCCGATCTTGGTGCGGCAGAAGATGATCGACTGCGTCGGGCGCTCGGCTTCGAGCACCTCGATGATCGCGTCGATCTTGTCGTTGCGAGCGGCCGACTTCTGGAAGTGCTCGACCGTGTCGATCGTGAGCGTGGATGCCTTGACCTTGATCGTCACGGGATCGTGCAGCTGCTCTGAGGCAAGCTTGGCGATCGCCGGCGGCATCGTTGCGGAGAACAGCGCGGTCTGACGACCACGCGGGCACTTGTTCAAAATCTTCTCGACGTCCTCGAGGAATCCGAGGTCGAGCATCTCGTCGGCCTCATCCAGAACAACGAAGCGCGCGTCGTGGAACATCAGCGAGTGGCGCGAGTGAAGGTCCATCACGCGGCCGACGGTTCCAACGACCACCTGCGGGCCGGACTTCAGCCGATCCATCTGCTGGCGGATCGGCGCGCCACCGAACGTGGCAAGCACGTCGATGCCGGCCACCGCACCGTATGCACGGAGCGACTGCGCCACCTGAATGCAAAGTTCACGGGTCGGGGTGAGCACAAGTGCCTGCACCTCGCGACGCTCGGGGATGATCGACTGCAACATCGGCAATCCGAATGCGGCGGTTTTGCCTGTACCTGTCTGGGCCTGTCCAATTACGTCGGAGCCTTTCAAAAGCTCCGGAATTGCCTGCTCCTGGATCGGGGTGGGGTCTGTGTATCCCACCTTTGCGAGAGCATCAGCGAACTCGGCCTTGAGTCCTAAGTCTTTAAATTTCGTCATATAGACCTGAGGGTATCTAGCTACCCTCTCCCGCCTATGAGCCTCGCAGTAGTTGGATCCATCGCATTTGACGCAGTCAAGACCCCGTTCGGAGAGCGCGAACGCATGCTCGGCGGTTCCGCCGTGCATTTTTCGCTCGCTTCGAGCTTCTTCACTGACGTTTATCTCTACGGCCCGGTCGGCGACGACTTCAGCGACGAGGAGTACGCGATCCTCGAGAATCGCGGCGTCAACACCGACGGAATCGAGAGAATTCCGGGCGGCAAGACCTTCTTCTGGAAGGGCCACTACGAGTTCGACCTCAACACGGCCCACACCGACGACACCCAGCTGAACGTCTTCGAGACCTTCGAGCCCAAGCTCAACGACGCAGCCAAGGAAGCCGACGTTCTCTTTCTGGCCAACATCGAGCCCGGCCTGCAGCGCGCAGTTCGCGAGCAGTGCCCCGACGCGCGCTTCGTGGCGCTCGACAGCATGAACCTCTGGATCGACATCGCCAAGGACTCATTGATCGAGACGATCAAGGGCGTCGACGGCGTGTTCATGAACGACGCCGAGCTCCGCGCCCTCACCGGCCAGAGCAACATGATCAAGGCCGCACGCGAAGTGCTCTCCTGGGGCCCGCGCATCGTGGTCGCCAAGCAGGGCGAGTACGGCGCTGCGCTGATCACTGAAGACAGCTTCTTCTCGATCCCCGCCTACCCGCTCGAAGACGTGATCGACCCGACGGGTGCAGGTGACTCGTTCGCCGGCGGCTTCCTCGGATACGTCTCTCAGCACCTCGCAGAGGGCGGAGACCTCGACGAAGACGCCTTTCGTCGCGCGATGACCTACGGCTCGACGATGGCCAGCTTCAATGTCGAGAACTTCGGAACCGAGCGCGTTCGCGCGCTCAGCGCCGACGAGATTGTCGACCGCTTCCAGGGCTTCATTTCGATCACGCGTTTCGAAGAAGTCGCCGCAACGCTCCGGTAGGCAGCTTCAGCCGGTAAAATCCGCGCCGTGGACCTCTTTTTCATCTTCATGGTCGTCGTTGCAGTCAAACTGCCCGTCGTTTGGTGCGCTTGGTACATCTTCAAGATCATCCACGATGTACCCGAGCCAGAGATCGAGCGGGGCGGCGGCGATTTTGTCCTGGCGGATTTTGAGGCAGGGCCTCGTTTGCGTGGTCCGCACGGCGGCGAGCCGCTGATCAGCGGGAAGTCCCGTCGCAGGGACAAGGGTCACGGCGAGGTCGCTCCGCTGACACAGCGAATCACGTAGTAACCTCTCGCCCCAGATGTTCACCCCGTACTACATCCTCGCCGTCGGATTTGGCCTGTTCGCAGTCGTCGTATCCGTGATCGGCATGAAGCGACCCAACGACTTCCCCGGCAAGTTCACGCCGCTGGTCGTCATGCTCGGGATTGCCTTCGGAATCGCAACCTTCGCGTTCGTCTGGAGGGGCGGCGAAGCAGAGGTCGATCGCCGCGCAAAAGAAGACGCCGAGAAGGCTCAAAAAGAAGCCGAGACCGGAAGCACCAAGTCGACGCTACCCGAAGGCGCCAAGCTGCCCTCCTAGCGCGCGACTGCTTGATCTGCGCCGTGCGCGAGCGGCGCGATGTACTGCTTTGCAAATTCGCGAACGTCTTCCTCTGAGTCGAGCCTGCCTACCGTCTCCGGCGCAACCGTCAGCGAGACCGCAAGTCGCGCGATCAGCTCACCGGACATCGCAGCGTCGAACTGGCCCACCGACAGCCGTCCCGCGTGGACGGCCTCATTGAACCGTTCCATCATCAACTCACGTGCGTGGTCGATCGCCTCTCCCGATTCAAGCGTGGATCGCACGATCTGCGTGTTGTTGCTCGCGACGACCGCGCGAAACACCGGGTGCTCGCGAAGCGACACAAGAGCATTCGCAAATCCGATTGCCAGTCGATCGTCGAAAGATCCGGCCCGCGAAGCCGCTTCATCGGCCTTGGCGAAAATTGTTTCGAGTTCGCGGGTCGTCCACGCGCGGATCAACTCGTCCTTGCTCGCGAAGTAGCGGTAGAGACTCGCCCTCGACACGTGCGCGCGGGAGGCGATTTCCCCCATTCTTATGCGCTCTGGACCTACTCTGACGGCTTCGTCACCGGCAACTCCAAGGATTCGGTCGATTGCGGCAGCCCTGCCGTCAGACGGCGGGCGCGGGGCGATTTCTGTACTTGGGCTTTGCATAGTCTCAATTGCGTACTACCCGCTTCCGGGAAGTTTCGACCATTGGCGACGCGATCGGTACATCGCCTGATACATAATCTGATGCATACAAAGAAAACGCGATACGGGAGCTCCCTGAAAAATGTCGGATGATCAGGTTCAAGTAGTGGAACCGCCCGCCTCCGAAGACGGCGATTCAAACGCCGTGACCGTCACGGATGGACGGACAGGTAAGTCAGAACAACTAGCGGTGACGGATGGCACTGTGCGTGCGTCCGAGCTGCGTCAGTTCAAGACCGACGAAGAAGATTTCGGTTTGATGACGTACGACCCGGCATACACGAACACCGCGTCGTGCCGATCGGCGATCACTTACATCGACGGTGACAAAGGGATCCTCCAGCACCGCGGCTACTCGATCGAGCAGCTCTGCGAGCACGCGAGCTACCTCGAGGTTGCGTACCTGTTGATCCACGGCGACCTGCCCAACGAGAAGCAGCTCGAAGACTGGCGTTACGAGATCACGATGCACACTTTCGTGCACGAGAACCTCAAGGTCTTTGTTCAGGGCTTCCGTTACGACGCGCATCCGATGGGGATGCTGCTTGCAACGGTCGGCGCCCTCTCGACCTTCTACCCGGACGCCAAGAACATCGGTGACCCGGAAGAGCGCCGCATGGCCGGGATCCGCATGATCGCCAAGATGCCGACGCTGGCCGGGTTCGCCTACCGACACAGCCAGGGGATGCCGTACGTCTACCCGGACAACGACCTCGACTACGCCGGCAACTTCCTGCAGATGATGTTCAAGATGACCGAGCTGAAATACGAGCCCGATCCTCGCCTTTCGGCCGCGCTCGACACGCTGTTCATTCTGCACGCCGACCACGAGCAGAACTGCTCGACGGCCGCAGTCCGCGCAGTTGGATCAAGCCAGGTTGACCCGTACTCGGCCGTCGCTGCCGGAGTGGCTGCTTTGTATGGCCCGCTCCACGGCGGCGCCAACGAGGCCGTGCTGCGGATGCTCGCGCGCATCAAGTCAACGGACAACATTCCTGACTACCTCGAGAGCGTCAAGGCAGGCAACGAGCGCCTGATGGGCTTCGGACACCGCGTCTATAAGAACTTCGACCCGCGTGCACAGATCATCAAGAAGCACGTCGGAGAGGTGCTTGAGGTGACCGGTACTGACAACCCGCTGCTCGAGATCGCCGTCGAGCTCGAGAAGCGCGCGCTGGAAGACGACTACTTCACCTCGCGCAAGCTCTATCCGAACGTCGACTTTTACAGCGGCTTGATTTACGAGGCGCTGCAGATCCCGCGTTCGATGTTCACGGTGATGTTCGCGATACCGCGTACGTCCGGTTGGATCGCGCAGTGGCTCGAGATGCTCGACGACCCCGAGACCAAAATCGCGCGCCCGCGCCAGATCTATACCGGGCACCGCGACCGCGATTTCCTTGAAGGACGCAAGGCCGTAGGCCGCTGAGTCACCGATTGAAAGTTCGCGTGACCGGTAAGGTCGCGAAGTTCAGTTTTGTATCTGAAGATGAGCTCTTTGTCAAGTTGACGGATGAGCTCGGCACGCAGATCGACGACACGCGTGGCCTCGGCGGAGTCAGCTCGCCGCTGCGCGACTACGAGGCGATCGAGCTCGTTCACTCTCGGCTTGAGGTGATCGTCTCGGATGGTCTCTTCAAGAAGCGTCGCGGCGGCATCGACGTGCGGCGCGACGGCTCGACTGAAGGCTGGCTCGGAGGCGCTTCGAAGGCGTTGATCGAGCCCCGCCCGGGCGAGACGCTGCCCGACGCTTTGCGCCGGGAAATAGACTCAGCTGTATGAGTCAAGAGAAAAAGCGCTGGTCAAAGGTCACGCTTCCCGCTGGTACTGCGGACCCGATCGAGGTCTACGTGAACAGCATCACCCAGAGGCCCGACGAGGACTACGAGCGCGAGGGCGACTCGCTCTACTTCTTCCGCCCTATCCGCAACGAAGAGAAGCTCGGATTCTTCCGCTGGCTGATCCTCTTCATCGGGATCGCCGGCAGCTACAAACAAAATGACTCAGTGGATGTCGGCAGCCCCAGCGGCCATTTTGTCAATCTGCCGATCATCCAGATCGAAGTGCCGACAGACGAAGAACGTGGGATGCTGATCGGCTCCTACTCACCCGGAGGCTGACCAGATGGCTCGGATCGATCAGATCATCGAACAGGCCGGCGATGAGCCGGTTTTCTCTTTTGAGTTCTTTCCGCCCAAGACCGACGACGGCATGACCAACCTCTTCGACGCGGTTTCAGAGCTACGCGAGCTTGAACCGTCGTTCGTCTCGGTGACCTACGGCGCTGGCGGATCAACCCGTGATCGCACGATCGCGATCATCGGCCGGATCAAGAACGAGCTCGGCATCGAGACGATGGCGCACTTCACTTGCGTCGGATCGACCGTCGAGGAGTTAACGGACACTCTGAACGCGATCGTCGAGACCGGCGTCGAGAACATCATCGCGCTGCGCGGCGACCCGCCCCAGGGCGAGACCGCCTTCACGCGCACCGAGGGCGGCCTCGGAAACGCCGACGAGCTGACGAAGCTGATCGTCGACAACTACGACGTTTGCGTCGCTGGCGCTTGTTATCCCGAGGTGCACCCAGAGGCAATGTCGGCCGAGACGGATCTTGGATTCGCCAGGCAGAAGGTCGAGAACGGCGCGAGCTTCCTGGTCACGCAGCTGTTCTTTGACAACGACGCCTACTTTGATTACGTCGACCGCGCTCGCGCTGCCGGCATCGACGTGCCGATCGTGCCAGGCATCATGCCGATCGGTGGCTACGAGCAGATCAAGCGGTTCACCAGCATGTGTGGCGCGACGATCCCAGAGCGTCTGATGAAGGAGCTCGACGCGCGTAAAGACGATCCAGAAGCGATTCAGGATCTTGGTGTTGCCTACGCGACGCTGCAGTGCGCGGATCTGCTCAGTCGCGGCGTGCCGGGGATTCACTTTTACACGCTCAACAAGTCGCCGGCCACGCGGGCGATTTTGAGTTCTTTGCGCGCCGCGCGTCCTTGGGACCGCGCGCTTACACCTTCCACTTGACGCTGCAGCCGACCGGTTCGGTCTCCTGCACCACCGGCGTATTCCCGGCAAGTAGCGCGTCCAACGCGTCACGGATCCAACTCGCATTCTTGGATTCATCCTCGTAGTCGGCGTCCGGCGCGCCGCGATAAGCGAGTTCGTTGTCGGAGTTGAAGATGAAGACGTCGGGCGTGGTTTTGGCGCCGTAGGCCTTAGCCACTTCTTGTGATTCGTCGCGCAGGTACGGAAAGGACCAGGAGTTCTCCTCGTGGCGAGTCTTCATGTTCTCAAATGAGTCTGCCGGCTTGATGCTCGCGTCGTTGGGATTGATCGCCAGGAACCGGACGCCGTCGTGGCGGTAATCGCGACCGAGCTGAAGGAGGCGGTCCTCCCATGCCAGCGAGTATGGGCAGTGATTGCAGGTGAATATGACCACGGTCGCGTTCTCATCCTCGCCGCCGTAGGCGTGTTGGTGGCCGTCGGTCCCGGGCAGGACGAAGCTCGGGGCGCTGTCGCCGATCTGGAGTGACATTCAGGTTCCTTTCAGTTTGGCGATCGCGTCGCGCAGGTCGTCTGGGTCGGGGAGTGGCGATGCTCTGCCGTCTCGCCTGAAGTAGACGCGGCAGTCAAGTCCAAATGGAGTGTCGCCGGGATCGACGATGTCCTTGCCGTCGATGCGGATCGTTGGCGAGCCGATGAAGTGGTCGCGCCGCGCGTCGGCTTCGGTCTTCACCTCGTTGACGCGCAGCTGGTCGCGCGCGATCTGGAACTCATCAAGCAGCTCGGTCAGATCAGACAGGGCGCGAGGATGCGACGGGCAGCCCTCCCAGAAAAGGAAATCGATCACTCGGCCACGAAGGGCGTGCGCTCTGGCGTGACCGGAGCGAGCGGTCGCTCTGCGGGCTGCTCAAGCGGGATCTGCTCGGGCGCCTCGATGAACTCTTCAAGTGCTTCTTCGATTCCGTTGGCGGAGCCGTCGCACTGGATGCGGAAGCGCTCGGGCTGGATGTCGTCGGCGGCGATGACGGGCACGCCACTGATGTCCTCCCAGTCAAAGCGCTCACGGTCGAAGTTGCTGATCAGGATCGCCTGCGCCGGCATCGGGCAGGAGGCGTCGTGGTGGGCGAGGCCCTTGACGATGTTTTCGAGCATTTTGGCTTCGAGCGACATTTCCCAATTGATTTTACGAAAAGTCGTATGCTCGTGGCCTGATGGCACGGAGGCTGGCCACCACCGCACTGCTCGCAGTGTGTTCCCTTTTCGTCTTTTCGACGGCTGCGTCGGCTAAATCGCTGTGCGTGGATACGGCGCCGCCCCAGTTGGCCGGGTGCGACCAATCGTTTTCATATGACGCGGCGGGTCTCGACGCCGCGGTCGACGACGCGAACTCTTCAGTCGGTGACGATGTCGTGAGGGTCGCCGCGGGAGACCTGATCCTGAACTCGGCCGTCACGGCGACGATGCAACCCGGTCTTGGCGCGACGCGCATCGTCGGCGCGGGCCGCGATCAGACGAAACTCCAGCTGCAGACGTCGGACCTGTTCTTCACCGGGATCAGCTTTGATGCCACGGCTCAGCCGAGCAGTTCCATTTCCGAGCTAACCGTCGCGGTGCCGTCGGGCAATGCGGCGATCACTGGCATCAACGTGAGAAGCGGCACTCTCAGCAGAACGCGGTTCGCGGTGACCGGCACCGACGACTTCTTTCACGCCGGCCTCGTCTCTTCGGGCAGCGGCGCCACAACCATCAGCGAGAGCGAGTTTGAACTCTTCGGCGGGGACGCCGCCGGCGTTGCGGCCGTCGTCGCTGGTGCCGATGTTGTCCTTTCGAAAGTCAGCGTCAAGGGCGCGTCGCCGATGATGAACGGCCAGCGGGGCGTCGTGTCCAACGGCACAGACCCCAACGTGCTGATTGACGCGAGCCGGTTCGAGAACCTCGATCCCGCGCTGCAGGTCGAGAAGGGCAACGTGAAGGTCCTCGATTCTCTGATGCTCAATCCCCCTGGCGACAGCGACACCGCAATTCAGTTCGCGTCCAGCGGCGCGACCGACGCCGAGTTGATCACCAGCGGCCTCACCGTCGTCGGCGCCCGAACCGGCGTGGACATCGCGACGGCCACGCCCTCGCCGAACGTGGACATCAACAACTCGATATTTCAGACCGCCGGCGCTGGCGCTGCCGACATCGCCTGCGCTGGCTCCGTTGGGTTTGAGCCTGACGTGACCGTGCGCGTCAGCATTCTTTCCATGGGTCCAAGTCCTCCATCGTGCAACTACAACGCGATCGGGACGATCGATCGCCTCGCGACGCCACCGGTCTTTGCCGGACCTGCGGATTTCCGCCCCGCAGCGGGCTCGCCGCAGATCGACGCCGGCGAAGTCATCTATCCGACGATGATGGGCGATCCCTCGTCGCTGGTGGACCTTGCCGGGGCGACGCGTCTGGTCGACGGCAATAGCGACGGCACGGCGAGGTTGGACATCGGTGCTTACGAATACCAACTGTCAGTCGCGCCGATCGCCGGTCCGGTTCCGCCAGCCCCCAAACTTGCTCTGAGCTTCGGCAAGGTCGTCGGCAAGTTCAAGATCAAGAGAAAGCCCGCGATCTTCACGCTCACGACGGCGAAGAAGAAGCCGCGGCTACCGGTCACCAGCAACCTTGCGACACCCGTCGAACTGACGCTCGCTCGTTCGCAGGCTGGCTACATATCGGGCAAGAAGTGCGTGAAGAAGAAGCCGACCACCGGCAAGAAGAAGCGCTGCGACATCCCTCTGAAGGGAAAGCTCACCTTGAAACTTCCGACGGGAACCTCATATTTCACCTTCAGTGGCAAGTGGAACAAGAAGAAGCTCAAGCCGGGCAAGTACGCGCTGACGCTCCGCGCCCCGGGCAGCAAGGACTCGATCAAGTCCGTGCTGGACGTGATCCGCTAGGCGACGCTGTCGACGAGTTCGCCGTGCTGCTCGTGCAGCTTGCGCGCGCGTAGCTCGCCGAGCTCGACCGGGTCTCCGCCAAGCACGATGGCGTGCTCGCAGGCCGCGATGCAATCGGCGATGCTGCCGGTGCGGTCGAGGGCGTGGGCGAGGGCCGTCCACACCAGCGGGTCCGTGTCATCGACCCGCTGCGCCGCGCGCGCGGACTCGAGCGAAGCTGTCTGATCGCCGAGCAGATAGTCGGCAAGCGAGAGGTCCAGCAAAATATCGATCGTGACTCCGGGAATGCGACGCGCGCGGGTCAGCGCCTCACGGGCAGCCTCAGGCTGCAGCAGTCGCAGCCTCAGGGCACCCAAGCGGCCCCAGGCAGCGCCGTCGCGGGGGTTGGAGGCACATTCACGCTCAGCGGCCTCGGCGGCCAGCTCGTGGAGTCCCATGGCCTCATAGAGGCGGGCGGCGTAGCGATGCGGGGCGGGGCGACCGGGCTCGACGCGCACCCACGCCCGGACCGACCGGGCGGCCGCGGCCATGTTGCCCGACTGCCAGAAGGAGACGGTCATCAGGCGATGGATTGTGGGATCGCTCTCGTCTGCGTCGCGGGCGAAAATCAAGCGCTCTGAGGCCAGCGCGTAGTCGCCCTCGGCCATCGCGTGCTCTGCGGAAAGCAGGAAACGCCGCGCGCGGTCCTTGGCCTCATCCGGCTTGCCGAACTCGACGAAGTCGAGCGTGCCGGCAGGCACCGTGCGCACGCCGACCTCAAAGTCAACGCGAGCCCACTGGAGCATGCCGTCGCCTTCGCCGGTGAAGTAGATGCCGAGGATGCTGCCGACGCCCCACTCGGGGTAGGCATTGCAGCGCGCGTAGCGGTAGACGACGCTGTGGTCTGGAAGCTGCGAGTGGAACGGGTCGTGCTTCTGACGGTCCTCGTTCTGCTCGGCCTGGCGCTGGGCCTCTTCATAGGCGCGGCGGCCTTCATCGGCGCGACGCTTTCGCGCGGCCTCGGCGCTGGCGCGCAGTGCGTTGGCCGTGATCGACCCGCGCGGCATCGTGACGAGCAGCGACTCGAGGTCGTCTGCGGCCTTGTTGAGAACCTTCAGATGGTCCTCGTGGGCCTGGCGCTTTCCGGGTGGCGCGATGTCCGGATGCCACCGCTTGGCCATGGTCTTCTTGGCCTTGTGGACGTCTTCCAGTTCAAACGGAGCCTCCAGCTCGAGCAGCATTGCGAGCTGTTCGATGTCGAGTACTGCCGATGACGGGACGTAAGCCATAAGGAGGCATTTTACTCCGCCCTGTGACTTCGGCGTCCGTGGGTAGTCTTGTCGGCCAGATGAACATCACCTCAATCGGATCAGCTCAGCCACCCACACAGCAGAAGAACCGCCGCGTCGCATTGGTCGCCGGCGGCGCTGGCGGAATCGGCGTTGAAGTGGCCAAAGAGCTTCTGCTGGACAACATGGCGGTCGCGATCGCCGACGTCGATCCGCAGAAGGCCGCGGCCGCCGCGACCGACCTGATGCAGGCCGTCAGCGGCGCGGAAGTGATCTGGGTGGACATGAACATCACTGAGCAGTCGTCGGTGACGCGGGCGATCGCAGAGGTAGAACAGCGCCTTGGGCCGATCGACGCGATGATCAACGCGGCAGGCTGGAACCATGCAATGAGCCTTTTGAAGTCAGACGAGCAGTACTGGCGCCAGATGATCGACATCAACCTCCTGGGCGGCATCCGCCTGACGCACGCGGTGCTCGGCGGAATGATCGAGCGCGGCTACGGACGCATCGTGCACATCGCGGGCGAAGCCGGTCGCGCTGGCGTCAGCGAGCAGTCGCTGATGAGCGCGGCCAACGGCGGCACGATCGCATTCGTCAAGGCAATGGCGCGCGAGGTGCTAGACAAGGGCGTCACGGTGAACTGCCTCTCGCCCGGGCCAACGGCAACGCCGATGCTCGACCAGATGATTCAGTACGCCGAGGATGCAGCGGCGATGGTTGCTTCTTTGAGGGGCGCCGTGCCGATGGGTCGGCTGGGTCAGCCAAACGACATCGCGCCAGTTGTTGCGTTTCTTGCCTCTGAAGGCGCTGGGTTTGTCACTGGGCAGACGATCAGCGTTTCTGGCGGCATGACGATGGTTTGAGGTACCTTGGTACCCGATTGTGGTAGTCTGGTACCTATGGCCTTCAACATAAAGAACGATGAGACTCACGCGCTTGTTCGCGAACTCGCGGACAAGACCGGCACCACGCTTGCAGGCGCGGTTGACGACGCTGTGCGAGAGAAGCTCGCCCGCGAGAACCGACGCGGTCTGGCTGACCGTCTCTTGGAAATCGGACGCGAAGCCTCCCAGTATCAGCCGGAGTCGTGGCGTGGTCGCGACACCAACGAAATCATCGACGATCTCCTCTACGACGAACGGGGGATGCCCAAGTGATCGTCGACAGCTCTGCGTTGATGGCGATCCTGCGCAATGAGCGTGAGGCCGGCGCGGTGTCGCTGGCGCTCGAAGAAGCTGATTCGGTATCGATTTCGGCGGCGACGTTGGTAGAAGTCTGCCTCGTCGCCGACTCTGCGGAAGATGGCCGCTTCGGACGGGCTCTCGACCATTTGATTCGTGGCATTCCGATTGAAATCGAACCGTTCACCGCTGAACATGCCGCGATCGCACGCGACGCGCACAGAGTGTTTGGAAAGGGATCCGGAAGTAAGGCCAAGCTCAACTTCGGAGACTGTTTTTCGTATGCGCTCGCCTTTGCCAAGGACGAGCCTCTTCTCTTCAAGGGTGAAGACTTTCAGCACACAGATCTCGCTACGGCGCTCTAGGTGTAAATCCTGACCACGTTGTCCCTTAACTAGATCATCCGGGCCGTCCTTGAGGCTGAGAGTTCCTAAGCAACTCAATCCCAAGGAGACACCGGATGAATCTTCACGCTAACGCAGCCCTCACACTGAAAGCC